>JBCAWP010000413.1:0-502 GCA_038534535.1 Pseudomonadota bacterium | reverse complement strand
GGCCAGCTCGATGCCTTTGTTCGGCAGGTGGAAGGCCCCGGCATAGAGCCCATAGGCCTGGCCGTGGTGGCCGAGCATGAGCTGGCCAGGCCAGGCGCCTGGCCTGGCCAGCTCATGCTCGGCCACCACGGCCAGGCCTATGGGCTCTATGC
Organism: Pseudomonadota bacterium; assembly: GCA_038534535.1. Classification (GTDB taxonomy): domain Bacteria; phylum Pseudomonadota; class Alphaproteobacteria; order Caulobacterales; family Hyphomonadaceae; genus CALLCD01. The sequence goes on along the minus strand of JBCAWP010000413.1, from coordinate 350 downwards.
CGGGGCCTTCCACCTGCCGAACAAAGGCATCGAGCTGGCCTATGCCGTCACGGGCACACCGGACGGCGCGCAGGCCGGCGGCGGCCGCCACACCGCCTTCAATGTCTGGGAGCAAACCCTCGTCAATATTGCCCGTGCAACGGTGGGGTGATACGAGAACCCTAAAGAATTAAATCTCACATTCAGCGGTCTATAATGCTGATCAATGACTCGGCTTGTGCCATAAATTAGTAACAACAATATCGTTGCATGAACTTGCTAGAAGGCGGGCCGATGAGGTCAGTATTTTGCACATTATGTCTTTTATTCGTAAGCTGTGGAACGTTTTCCAATCCTCAGACGCTCGGCGA
>JBCAWP010000412.1:0-507 GCA_038534535.1 Pseudomonadota bacterium | reverse complement strand
GTCTCGCCGGAGTCATCTGAATCGCCAAACGCGAAGGTCGGCGGCGCGAAGCCGTCAAACTCATTTGCGCTGTCGGAATAGCGAAAAACGCCTTCAAGCTCGAGCGTTGCGAGCGGGCGCGCCCGGGCTTTTGACGAAATGGTGATATTGCGGAAGCCATCGTCTTCCGTGTTGCCGTCCGCTTCATCCGCAGCGGAAAAGCCTCGTGTGTCGACGCCCGCGATCGTCACTCGCGCGGAGGCGCGTTCTGATCCGCCGAGCAGCGTCGCGGCGCCGCGCACCGTTCCGAACGAACCGCCTTCGGCGAATGCCGATCCGCCGAAGCCCTCGCGGCCGTCCTTGGTGACGATACTCACGACGCCGCCGATTGCATCTGATCCGTACAGGGTGGATTGCGCGCCGCGCAGCACTTCAATGCGGTCGATGTCGGCGGTGTCGTGAGTATCGTCACCAAGGACGGCCGCGAGGGCTTCGGCGGATCGGCATTCGCCGAAGGCGGTTCGTTCG
>JBCAWP010000411.1:0-514 GCA_038534535.1 Pseudomonadota bacterium | reverse complement strand
CGCTGTCTCCGTCTATGCCACCCGGAACCCGATTGCGGCGTTCGATTATCCCGGCCAGGTCACGGTCGTGGAACGAGACATTGTCCTCGATTTCAATCCATCAACGCTCCAGGAGGTTTTTCAGGCGGTGCCGGGCGCGCAGTTTGATTCCGGGCCACGCCGGACTGGGGATGCGCCGACGGTGCGCGGGCTTACGGGCAATGGCGTGTTGATTTTTCTGGATGGCGCGCGGCAGAGCTTCGTGTCGGGACATGATGGCCGTTTCTTTATTGATCCAGAATTGGTTCAAGCGGTTGAAGTTGTGCGCGGACCGACGTCTGCCTTGTATGGGTCCGGGGCATTAGGTGGTGTCATAGCGACGCGAACGATCACAGCACGCGATGTACTCGCCGAGGGCGAGCAGGTCGGATTTCGCGTCACCTCTGGATATCAATCCGTCAATGATGAGTACCGCGTCGGCCGATTGCCAGACACCTGTTCCGCCGACGCGGTACTCATCATTGACGGATTGATA
>JBCAWP010000410.1:0-533 GCA_038534535.1 Pseudomonadota bacterium | reverse complement strand
CGGGTCTTCGCCCAGGATGACCAAGGCTATCGGCGGCTGATGGAGCTGTCCTCGGCGGCCTACCTCGAAGCGTCCGATGGTGTGCCGAAACTCGCCAAGGCCCATCTCCTTGAACGGACCGAGGGTTTAATCTTGTTGACGGGCGGTGCGGCCGGTCAGGTGGCCCGTCTATGTGCCAAGGGAAAGATCGACGCGGCCGCCGAGGAACTCGCCATGCTCGCCGAGGCGTATCCGGGCCGCATCTATGTGGAAATCACCCGGCATGGCACTGACGCGGAGCGCGAGAGCGAGGCGCCCCTCCTGGATCTCGCCTATGACCAGGGCCTGCCGATCGTTGCGACCCATGATGCGCGGTTCTTGAGCCCTGATGACGCTCCCGCCCATGATGCCCTGATGTGCATCGCCAACGGCGAATATCTCGGCCAGGAAGATCGCCAACAGGTGGCCCCCTCCCAATACCTGAAGACTGCAGCGGAGATGGGTGAGCTGTTCGCAGATCTGCCAGAAGCGCTCGCGACCACTGCGGAAGTCGC
>JBCAWP010000409.1:0-537 GCA_038534535.1 Pseudomonadota bacterium | reverse complement strand
CCCTCGGGCAACTGACCCATGGTGCCCAACGTCTCGGGGTGCCCCGCATGGCCGATCATCACCATCTGCAGGCCGTTGCCGTGATGCCGGGCGGCTTCGATATGCACCTTCGACACAAGCGGGCAGGTCGCATCGACATAGACCATCTCGCGTCGCGCGGCCTCGGCCGGGACGGCCTTGGGCACGCCATGGGCGGAAAAGATCACCGGCCGGTCGGTGGGGCATTCGTCGAGTTCTTCGACGAACACCGCGCCCTTGGCCTTGAGGCCGTCAACAACAAAGCGGTTGTGAACGATCTCGTGGCGCACATAGACGGGGGCGCCCCATTTTTCCAACGCCATCTCGACGATCTTGATCGCGCGGTCGACCCCGGCGCAAAAGCCCCGAGGCGCAGCGAGATAGATCGTCAGCGGTGGTTTGGTCACGGGGCCAGTCCAGCATGTCGGCGTTTGTTGTCACACAAAATAGCCGTCGTTGCCGGACACGCAACCGGTCCGTGACCCATTGGCGCGGGCGCTAGTCTTCGGCTTGCGCACG
>JBCAWP010000408.1:0-553 GCA_038534535.1 Pseudomonadota bacterium | reverse complement strand
GCACGGTTGAGAGCGAGAAACCGCGGCAGAGGCCGACCGGTTCTTTCCCTTGTCGCTCGGATCGGAAGGGACTGCGACGATTGGCGGGCTGATTTCGACGAATGCCGGCGGTGTCGCGGTCCTCCGATACGGGATGATGCGGGACCTCTTGCTCGGCCTTGAAGTCGTCTTGCCATCCGGCGAGGTCTGGAATGGGCTATCTGGCCTCCGCAAGAACAATACCGGATATGATCTACGCCATCTCTTTGCGGGCGCCGAGGGCACACTTGGGATCATTACCGCGGCGACGCTCAAATTGTTTCCAACCGTGCAGACGGCCACGGCTTGGATTGCCTGCCAGAGTGCCGCGGACATCACGGCACTCCTTGCCCACCTCCAATCCCATGCCGGGGATACCGTCACAGGGTTTGAGATGATCCCGAAAAACGCGATCGACATGGTCCGTGCCGATCATCCCGACATTCGGGATCCTCTGCAGTGCGACCGGCCGTGGCGCGTCCTCGCCGAAATTTCCATGAGTGACGGCGAGGCGGCGCGTGGCTTATTAGAACAA
>JBCAWP010000407.1:0-714 GCA_038534535.1 Pseudomonadota bacterium | reverse complement strand
CCGCCGCATTCAGCCATTGGGCAGGCGTTGCGGCCAGGCGTTCGCGCCCATGGTGGAGGAGGACCACGTCGACCAGTTTGAACTGGCGGGCGGGCGATGTGTCCTGCGGCACGATCGGGTCCGACGGCACAGCATCGGCCCGGCCGAGGATCCAGATCCGGTCGGCCTGGCGCACGGCGATGCGGTACCAGCCATTGTCCGCCAGTGTCGCTGTCAGGATCACCACATCATTCTGGGTTTCCAGCTCATCAAAAAATGTTGCCGGCTTGTCTTCGCCGTCTTCGCGGCTCACCCGAACGGCGCGCAAACCCATTTTGGCGAGCTGCTTGCGCAGGGTCTCGGCCCGGTTCTCAAGATCGATTGTGGGTGAGGTTGCCACGAGCGTGAACACTTTCGGTTCGGCCCGCGCTGAGCGCCGCCCCGCCTGGCGCAGCCGCAGGAGGATGACGCGGATCAGGCGCTCCAGGATTTCCGGCTCGGCCTTGATGAGGCGATCAAACCCCGTCCGGCTGATCGACAGGATTTCTGAGTCCCGCAGGGCGTAGACCGAGCTGGTATGGGTGGCATGGGCATGGTCCTGCCCGCCGGAAAAGAGGGCCATCTCGCCGACCGGCTCCCCAGCGCGCACATGGGCCAGAAATTCGTTTGTCCGGCCCTCATGGGGGCGAAACACGCCGAGCGTGCCTGATAGGACGAAATAGATGCGGTCGGCTG
>JBCAWP010000406.1:0-771 GCA_038534535.1 Pseudomonadota bacterium | reverse complement strand
CTTTGTGCGCGGCGTGATCGACGGGGCTTATTGGCTTCGCCCGCCCGGCGCCAATTGCGAACTCGTCATCGCCTATCAGGGCTGCGTCGCCCCAGAGGCGATCGAGGCCGCCGGCCGGATCGGAAATGACCGGCGAGATATTGGCGTCTTGGCAGTAACATCGGCCGATCGACTGAATTCGGGCTGACCGCGCCGGCCTGTCCCCGCGCGCGGGCCCGGCGTGCAGCGGTCCAGCCCGAATTCAGTCGATCGGCCGATGTTACCGCCAAGACGCCAATATCTCGCCGGTCGTTTCCGATCCGGCCCGCGGCCTCGATCGCCTCTGGGGCGACGCACCCCTGATAGGCAATGACGAGTTCGCAATTGGCGCCGGGCGGGCGAAGCCAGTAAGCCCCGTCGATCACGCCGCGCACAAAGTCCGTATCGTCCCGCGCTCTTAGGCCTAATTGTTCAATGGGCCGCGTGGTCAGTCGCAGATAGACCGACCCCCCTGTTTCATCGCGCAGCCAAGTCCGCTCATCGGGGTCGCCTTCGCCGTCGCGCTGCAGATAATCGAAGGCCCAATCCATGATGATCGAAAGCTCGTCCAGATAGGCCGGCTCAAATGAGACGAGCCCGTCCTGGCTCATGCCGATGAGCTGCGCGCCGATGGATTGGTGCGCGCCGCCTTCCGGGGCGAGGGTCACGCCGGATGGGGTGCCGGCGATGATGAACCGGGCATCCTGGTAGCAAGCATAGTTCAAGGCATCGAGGCCGCGGGCAACGAATGGA
>JBCAWP010000405.1:0-779 GCA_038534535.1 Pseudomonadota bacterium | reverse complement strand
CGTGTGAAGTCGGCCGTCATGAAGACAATGTTCTTGGCCTCGAGGGCGTCACGCACCCTGTGCGTATTGAGGGCGCGAAGCTTATTGACCTGACACGTCGCACACCACGTGGCGGTAAAGTCGACAAAAACGCCTTGCCCATTGGCCGATGCTTGAAGCCCCTGCATATTGGTGCGGCTCTCATCATAATGCTTCTGCACAAACGGACAGCCATGATTGGTCCACTCAAGGACGACTGTCTTACCTGACAACTCATCGAGTGAGACGGTTTCACCGTTCGAGGTCACGCCGGTGAACGCCGGCGCCGGCTGGCCAACAATGGCTTCGGCCGTTGCCGATTGGGTAGACGCGATCAAAGCCCCTGCTGTGAGCGCGACCGCTGTGGCCATGCCTGCGGCTTGCCCCAAATGTCTCCGTATCAGCATCATCATCTCCTGAGGTTAATGGGACGCAGCCGTGCCCCGAATTCTATCTAGTTCGCCAAGCACCAATCGCTCGGTCAAGACCTGCGGCAAGATTCGCGGAACGGTCTCGCCGGGTGCGTACAAAAGATACATCGGCACGCCGGGCCTACCGCGCATTTCGAGTTCCTTCGCGATCACCGGATCTTTACGTGTGAAGTCGGCCGTCATGAAGACAATGTTCTTGGCCTCGAGGGCGTCACGCACCCTGTGCGTATTGAGGGCGCGGAGCTTATTGACCTGACACGTCGCACACCATGTGGCGGTAAAGTCGACAAAAACACCTTGTCCATTGGCCAATGCTTGATCGACGGCTTC
>JBCAWP010000404.1:0-812 GCA_038534535.1 Pseudomonadota bacterium | reverse complement strand
CTCCACCACCGATGTGCAAGAGTCCATGGCGTTGAACACCTACGCCCGGGCTGAACTGGTCCGTCTCATTGCAGCAATGACAAGACTGCAAGCCGCACGGACCCAACCCCTTAGCGCTGAGCAACTGCGTCTCGCAGCGGCTCGGATGCAAGAACAAGAATTCATGAACTTCACCATAGAGGACCTAGATTAATGCGCGCTCTAACGCTTCTCACCAACTACGTCCGCAACACCCTCCGGACTTCCGCATTCGCACTGCTTTTGCCGCTCGGTATCGCGGCTCTTGTCACCATCATGACCACCCCCGCCTTCGCGCAGGGTGTGCCGGTCGTGGACACTCAGAACATCGCCCAGAACATCCAGCAACTCCGCCAGATGATCGAAGACGAGCTTCTGCAGAACGAACAGCTTTTGCAGCTTCGTGAGCAACTGACGACACTCACCGACCAGCTCGCGCAGCTTCAGGAAACCTATGCCGCTCTGACGCGACTGGCTGAACTCCCCGAAGTCATCGCGACAGAAATGGAAGCCGAACTCAACGGCATTCTCGATCAGGAATTCGGGGACATCCAGGCGACGATCCAAGCAATCCGTACCGGCGACTTCTCGGGCCTCAGCGGCTCCGGTGCGGGCGAGATTGAAACCCAGATGGACCGTGTTCTCGCGGACCTCGGCTTTGATGAAGACACGCTCAGCGAGATGGCAACCAGCGGAAATGCTGGTGCCGAACGCATTGCGACGCAAGCCACCACTGGCGCCCTCGTCTCGGCAGCAGCCCAGAACAGTTATGAGGATGCGGGCCAATCTCTTGA
>JBCAWP010000403.1:0-848 GCA_038534535.1 Pseudomonadota bacterium | reverse complement strand
GGGCTGGGGGAGCCGATCCTGAATCTTGAAGCTCATGGCGGCACGAATAACGGCAGGCTCTTCCCCTTCGGCAAACACGATCCGTTTCTTCATCGGCCGAACGGCACTTTGAATGCCCTGGAGGAAAGAGGCGGTTGGGTCTTGCCGGCGCGCCAATTCGTGTCGATACGCCTCCATATCATTGATCGGCTTGCGCGCGACGCCTGTGTCCATAGCGGCTTGGGCAACGAAAGGGGGGACAAAGCTGATTAGACGCGGGTCAAACGGCGTCGGAATAATATAGTCCCGACCAAATGTCGGTCGCGCTCCGTGATAGGCCGCAGCGACTTCGTCGGGCACATCCTCGCGGGCGAGTTCGGCAAGGGCCTGGGCGGCGGCCACCTTCATCTCTTCGTTTATACTCCGAGCACGGACGTCTAGCGCGCCTCGGAAGATGTATGGAAACCCGAGAACATTGTTTACCTGGTTTGGATAGTCAGACCGCCCCGTAGCGATGATGGCATCGTCGCGCACGCTTTTAATATCTTCCGGTATAATCTCAGGATCGGGATTGGCCATGGCGAAGATGATCGGATTGTCCGCCATAGACGCCACCATCTCTTTGGAAATCGCTCCGGCCACAGAGAGACCCATCACACAATCAGCACCGTCCATGGCGTCTGCCAAGGTGCGCGCCTTGGTCTTCACAGCAAAAGCAGATTTGAACTGGTCGATGTTTTCGCGCCCCTCATAGATGACGCCTTCGCGGTCGCACATGAGGATGTTTTGCGGGGACACACCCATATGCCGGATCAGCCCAGCGACGGACAGTCCAGCCGCGCCAGCGCCAGAGATCGCGACTTTCACGT
>JBCAWP010000402.1:0-867 GCA_038534535.1 Pseudomonadota bacterium | reverse complement strand
TCGGCTGCCAATAATACTCGGCGCCGTGGTACAGATCGGCCGTTCCGTCGGCGACGGCATCAAAACTCGACAGAGCCGGTACTAGTTCGCCGGCGGCATAGACCTTGACGGTGATATTGCCGTCGGAAAGCGTCTCGATCCGTTCGGCCACACGCTCAGCGGCGCGGCCAAGGCCCGGAAGCCCCTTCGGCCAAGTCGTGACCATATTTAGGCGCTTACGGCTCCGCGAGACCGCCGGGGCGGCCACTCCGTTGCCGCTCTCTTCAGAGGCACCACAGGCGGCCAATCCTAGCCCCAGTGCGCCGGCGCCAAGTAGTTTGCGCCTATCCATTATGGTGTCTGCCATCCCTGTAGCCCCAATCGCAGCGTGGTCGCCGTCTGTTTGTTGGTTAGTTGTCCAAGAGTTCCCACTGATCGCCATTCAGAACTTCAAGCGGTGCGAATTGGCGCTTGTAGTCCATCTTGGTGCTGCCCTCGATCCAATAGCCGAGATAGACATAGGGTACACCTTGCTCAGCAGCGCGCTGAATGTGTTCGAGGATCATGAAGCTGCCGAGCGAGCGGCTGGCGGCCGAGGCATCAAAGTAGCTGTACACCATCGACAGGCCATCGCGCACGATATCGCTTATGGCTGCCGCGATCAGGGGTGATGTTTCATCCGGGCCATCGCGATACTCGACCACAAAGCTCGTGACCGGGCTCTCCGTGACCATGCTGGCATAATCGCGGAAGGTCATTTCAGACATGCCGCCATTGGCATGGCGGGTATTCAGATAGGATTTGATGAGCTGGAACTGTTCCCGGGACGCTTCTGGCGCGACCGGACGGGCAACCACCGATGTATTTCGGTTCAATATCCGCCGCCAG
>JBCAWP010000401.1:0-883 GCA_038534535.1 Pseudomonadota bacterium | reverse complement strand
GAGGCCTCCGAAGCGGAGGCTGCGGCCCCACCAGTTGAAACGGCTGAGGTTGTCGACAATTCCGTTCTACTCGCCGAAATTCTCGAGGCACAGGACCCGGACAACAAGGCCCGGTTCGGTGACCGCAACCCCGCCGAGACCATCGAATTCTTTGGCCTTGAGCCCGGCATGACCATTGCCGAAGCCCTCCCAGGCGGCGGCTGGTACTCCAAGATCTTGCTGCCTTATCTTGGTGACGAGGGCAAACTGATCGGGATCGACTACTCCATCGATATGTGGAGCAAGTTTGGCGCGTTTGCCGACGCGGCCTTCCTCGAAAGCAAAGAGACGTGGGCGGAAACGTGGGTCGGTGATGCAGAAGGCTGGCGGGCCGGGACCGAGGCCGATCTTGCTGCCTTTGCCTTTGGCAGCCGGGATCCCGCCCTCGACGGAACCGTTGATGCCGTGCTGATGGTGCGGGCCATGCACCACCTCAACCGCTTTAACAGTGATGAGCAGGACTATATGGCCGAGGCCCTGGCCGATGTGCACGCCCTTCTAAAGCCCGGCGGCACCCTAGGCATTGTCCAGCACCGCGCGCCTGAGGGGAATGACGATGCCTGGGCGAATGGCGACAATGGCTATGTCAAACAGTCGGCTGTTATCGAGTGGGTCGAAGCTGCCGGCTTCGAACTGGTCGACCAGAGTGAGGTGAATGCCAACGCGAAGGACCAGCCGACGACGGACGATTTTGTTTGGCGCTTACCGCCAACGCTCGGGACCAGCAATGAGGATCCGGAACTCCGGGCAGAAATGGAAGCGATTGGCGAGACCGATCGCATGACCCTTAAGTTCCGGAAGATCTGAACGGACAGGGCGAATGGCGGCATTTGATCTTTCTAAT
>JBCAWP010000400.1:0-992 GCA_038534535.1 Pseudomonadota bacterium | reverse complement strand
GGTCCCAGCGCTCCAGATCCGGCCCGGGCGCCCCGGTCATCCCGAAATGCCTCATGACTTCATTATCGAGCCCTTCGGCGTGGTAGGCGGCTGGAACGTCATAGATGTGGCCGAGGTCACGGGCCTCAATCACGCTCGACGGGCGAACATTACAAAAGCTCGCAATCTTGCGCTTCTCGGTCTCCGGGATTTCGCGGTCGCACCGGCAAAGGAGAATATCCGGCTGGATACCGATCGAGCGAAGTTCCTTGACCGAGTGCTGTGTTGGTTTCGTCTTCATCTCACCCGCTGCCGGGATGTATGGCAGAAGGGTTAGATGGACGAAGACGGCCCTTTCCGGCCCCAGATCCTGGCCCAGCTGGCGGATGGCTTCGAAGAATGGCAGGCCCTCAATATCGCCAACGGTCCCGCCGATCTCGCAAAGCACAAAATCAACACCTTCGCCCGGGTCGGCCAGGATAAAGTCCTTAATGGCGTCGGTCACATGGGGAATGACTTGGATCGTCGCGCCGAGATAGTCGCCGCGCCGCTCTTTTTCGAGGATATTGCGATAGATCTGCCCGGTGGTGATATTGTCAGACTTGCGGGCAGAAACCCCTGTAAACCGCTCATAGTGACCGAGGTCGAGGTCGGTCTCCGCCCCGTCATCGGTGACGTAAACCTCGCCATGCTGGCGCGGCGACATCGTGCCGGGATCGACGTTCAAATAGGGGTCAAGCTTGCGCAGGCGAACACCGTACCCACGCGCCTGGAGCAGCGCACCAAGAGCGGCGGAGGCGATGCCTTTTCCAAGAGAGGACACCACGCCGCCGGTGATAAAGACATAGCGGATCATGGGACCTTAGCCTGACCTGATTCTTTGGAATACGCCTAGCCGGATATCCCACGAACTCATGGCGTCTCGGGGTCGCCGACCGGCGTGCGCTCGCCCTGGACCGCGGGGGTCTCATCGGTCCCGGTTGGCGCCAGCGGATCTATCCCTTCCGGAAGCG
>JBCAWP010000399.1:0-1184 GCA_038534535.1 Pseudomonadota bacterium | reverse complement strand
CGGATCGCAAGATCGCCGTTGGGTCTTTCGTCAATTGATGCATGTCGATGACATGGGCGATAGACCGAAGTTGATGCGGTATCTCGATTACTGTACGGAGATGCTGTCCCTGACCGGAAAGCTCGCGGCGCTTTACATGCAGGACATCCGCGATGCGGTTGTTATCCAAGCCGTCAATGAGATTGAGGATCTGACCAGCGGTCTGTCAAACAAGATCTGGCAGAAGCTCCAAATCTTGCACAACGTCGTCGATTTGAACGAAGCCGACCGTCAGCCTGTTGGCGGCACAGTCATGCCCATGCCGAAGGCTGGCCACCCGTCAAACTAATCAAAGTCAAAAGAACACTACTGGAGTAGATAATCCTATGAACCTAGAGACATTCAAATTCGAGATCGACGGCGACGGCGTTGCCCACGCGGTTTTCGATGTACCGGGCCGGTCCATGAACACGCTGACCGGTAAGGCTATTCAGGACATCATCGCAATCTCGCAGGAAGTCGCGTCAAATGATGCGATTAAGGGTCTCGTGATCTCCTCGGGTAAGCCGAGCGGTTTCTGTGCCGGGGCCGATCTTGGCGAGATGGGGGAAACAGCGGGGAGCCGTCCAAAAACGGAAATGACCGAAGCTGAGCGTAAGGCCGCTGAGTTTGAGCGTGGGTTCGCGCTCAACAAGACGCTGCGCGAGCTTGAGACCTGTGGCAAGCCGGTCGCTTGTGCGCTGAACGGGCTTGCGCTTGGCGGCGGCCTCGAAGTCGCCTTGGCTTGCCATTATCGCGTCGCGGCGAATGATAATCCCAAGATCCAATTCGGTCTGCCGGAAGCAAAGATTGGCCTTCTGCCGGGAGCTGGCGGTACGCAGCGTCTGCCACGGCTGATTGGCATGCAAGCTGCGCTCGAATACATTCTTCAGGGCAAGTCTATGGATGCGACGAAGGCAAATGCCCTCGGTGTCGTTAATGAGTTGGCGCCTGCCGAAGAAACCGTTGCGAAGGCGAAAGCCTGGGTGCTCGCCAATCCAACAGCGAAGGCGCCATGGGACCAGGACGGCTTCAAGATGCCTGGTGGTGTGGTGCACCGGTCACCTGGTGCTGGTCAGGTCCAAACGATGGCGAACGCCATGCTGGCGGCCCAGTCCTATGGCAATTATCCGGCTCAGAAGAACATCCTCTCTTGCGTCTATGAA
>JBCAWP010000398.1:0-1275 GCA_038534535.1 Pseudomonadota bacterium | reverse complement strand
CCGGCGCGCGCGCCGTTTCGGCGCATGGCGGCTTCAAAGGTCGCCTCGACGGCTGAGCGGAAGGCCGCGAGCCGGCTCGTTTCTCGGCCGTAGGCCTGGACAAGTTCGACCGCATCCAGGGCTTCGGCGGCTTCGGCGCCGGCCTCCGACAGCCGGGTCTGCGCGCGGTTGGACATCGACCGGATGATGCGTCCAATGCCCAGGACCGGCAGGATCGCCACGGGCAGGAAGAGGAGGAGCATGCCGCCAAGCTTCCAGCTGACGACAAGCATCATGATGAGGGCGCCGACGGTATTCAGAAGTGTGCGGATGCCGAGTGATGTCGATGAGCCGAGGAACGTCTCGATGAGCGTGACATCGGCTGTGAGCCGAGACACGGCTTCACCCGACCTGATCTTTGCGTGGAAATTGGGGCTGAGGCTCAGCATGTGGGCATACAGATCGTGGCGAAGGTCCGCGGCCACACGCTCGCCAAAGCGCGAAATGAAGTAGAACCGGACCGCCCCGATAAAGCCGAGGGCGATGACCGACAGGAGCACGAGGAAGAAGTTGCCATCAATGGCGGCGATGAGCTCTTCGCGGCTGACTTCGCCGCCAAGACCGACATCCACTGCCTGCCCAAGTAGCAGCGGGATAAAGAGCGTGACCACCGTGCCGAGCAATAGAAAGATGAGGGCCATCCCGACGGTCACCGGATGCTTTCGGGCATAAGGCCAGAGCATCATGAGCGGTTTAACCGAGCGCGCCTTCGGCCGGTCGATCGCCGCGCCGCCGGTGGGGGTCCCCTCGCGGCGGTCTTCAATCACTGTGTTTGCTTGATCGCTCATACGTCGTTGGCCTTGAACTCCTGTCGACCTTCGGTTACATCGCCCGTTCTCGGAAATCACGCGCGCGAAAGCGCGCACGCGACGAAGGCAGGCGCGCCATGAAAAATGAGGGTCACCCCGATTACCATTTCATCACGGTCGTGATGACAGACGGCTCCGAATACAAGACTCGTTCGACCTATGGCAAGGAAGGCGATCGTCTCGTGCTGGATATTGATCCGCGCACCCATCCGGCCTGGACCGGCGGGTCGCAAACTCTGCTTGATCGCGGCGGCCGCGTTTCGCGCTTTAAGGACAAGTTCAAGGGCTTCATGTAAGCCTTTCAGGAATTCCGCTCGTCGGACCTCTCCGCGAACGAATAGCCCCCTGGTCAAGAGGCCAGGGGGTTTGTTTTTGGGGTGGGCGCATCGGACCCGAGACGTTATCGATTGCTGAGGTGTTGCTCAGA
>JBCAWP010000397.1:0-1297 GCA_038534535.1 Pseudomonadota bacterium | reverse complement strand
GTTCGATACGCTCCAGCTATCGAACAGAAGCTGCGCCAGGGCCTCCCCCTCTCGCGCCAGCCTTTGAGTCTGGAATGCAAAAGCGAGGAACACATTCAGCCAAGCCGAGGCCGCAATGATCCCGAGGCACAAGGCTAAGGGCAGACGGAACCCAAGAAGAAACTCGACAGACAGTACCGCAATGGTTTGCCCGGCAACCGCGAGCCAACGCAGGCCAATAAATGTGCGAAGGCGCGTCCGTCCGAGCGCCGATCGCACACTGCCAAGCCCCTCAGACGGCAGGGTGAAGAGCGCTTCATCGAGTCGGAGGATGGCCGGTTCAGAATCGCGTGACATGCCCGTAACATGCGGCAGTCAGTCCCTTGCGCCAAGTCTCGCCGCGCTGGCATATCAGGGCCATGCGCGCGTTCACTTCTTTACTCTTCGCCAGTCTCGTTGCTGCCTGCTCAGGCGAACCATCGCAACCGTCCGCCAATACAGCCGCAGCCAGCTGCGCGAGCCGGGCCTATGCGGAGATCGGTGGCCCGATCTCCTTGATCGATACACGCGGCCAAACCGTCACCGAGGCCGACCTGAAAGGGGCTCACAGCCTCGTCTATTTTGGATTCACCTATTGCCCGGACATCTGCCCGAACACGCTCGTCACGATTGACCGGGCGCTGGACCAGATGCCGGATACGATCGAGAAGCCGAGGACGGTTCTCATATCGGTTGATCCAGAACGCGATACGCCCGACGCGATGGCCTCATACATATCAACGCCCGCGTTCCCGGACGACATGATCGGTTTGACTGGGTCGATGGGCGCGATTGAAGCCGCCGCTGATGCCTTCAAAACCGGGTTCCAACGCATCGAGACCCCGGACAGCCTCGCCGAGTACACGATTGACCACACCTCAATTGTCTATCTCATGGATGAGGACTGGCAGCTGAAAACCTTCTTTACCCACGAGGCCACCCCGGACACCATGGCCACCTGCCTCGCTGAACTGCTCGGCTAAATCCTGACATCGTTTCTGTCATTTCTTTCAAAGGTTAACACCTTGAAAGATTTCGTTAACGTTCTCGGCGCACGCTTTGCATCGATACGCCTGCTGCGAGAAGCGCTTTGCGCTCCTGGGGCCCACCCCCTATGCTGCGGCGCAATAAGAATTGAGGACAGCGATGCTGTACAGCCTGGTCGAAATGAATCGTGCTGCGATGGTGCCCTGGCGGGTCGCGGCCAAGGCCTCGCGCTCCTACCTCGCCTCCCCGTTTAACCCGCTCCGCGAGAGCGAGTTCGGCCGCTCCCTGCGTG
>JBCAWP010000396.1:0-1360 GCA_038534535.1 Pseudomonadota bacterium | reverse complement strand
GGTGAACGCATGGTTCTCCGGGCGTTGACGTTCATGGTAGGCAGCAATCCGATCATGGGCGAAGTCGATCGCATCGCGAAGATCAGAAGGACAGGCCGCGGCCAAACTATGCAGATCGACATTATCAGACGTCAGAAGAACGGGATCGATCGCCAACCGATCAAACTTCGCGGTGTACTCGGCAACGGCAACCCCGCCCCGCGCACGGACATCGGCAAGCATACCCCGCACCGTGGCCGCAACATCTTCGACCGCTCCGCGTGGCTCTGCAAGAAATGCGCGAAAGCCTTCCTCGAATCCTGCAGACGTCGTTTCAAATCGCCGTGCCATAAGCCGCTACCTTCCGCCCCGATGGGTATGGTCAGGGACCGACTTCGTCGCCCAGACCGTATCTGAATCGAGCAATGTGATATCCAGGCACTCCACGGCAAGCGCTATCTCGCCGTCGCCGGCAAAAGTCAGCCGCACCGTTCCAGCTGGTTCTGTCTCACCCGGTTCAAAGGCAATCGTCAGGATCGACAGGATGAGCTCGGGATCCGATTTCGAGACGCCCCGCGCCCGCACGCTGTTGACACCGTCAATCCCGAGGATCGCGCGCGTGCGCCTCGGCTCGACGTCTCGCCCAGACACGTCTTCCCAGCGAAAGCGATTCAGTTCGATTGAGAACTGGCGGCGCTTGGCCCGGTAGCGGATGCCGCCGGCTTTTGCCACCGCATCCTGGACGGCGGCCGAAACGATCTTCAGATCATCCTCGTCAGTGGCCATCAGTCTTAGCGGCTGAATGTCCGCCATATGGGCAGTCCCCCGTCTTGGTCTCTCCGGTTAGCCGGCAATGTGTGGTCAGCCCTCCTCTGACGCAACCCGGCGTATGTTCGCGCCGCACGCCGAGAGCTTCTCTTCGAGCTGCTCGAAGCCCCGGTCGAGGTGGTAGATCCGGGCGATATGGGTTTCGCCCTGGGCGGCAAGTCCAGCGATAACCAGTGAGACGGATGCGCGAAGATCCGTCGCCATAACCGGCGCCCCCTTCAGACCCGTGACACCCACTATAACGGCCTCTTTGCCACGAACCGTGATGTTGGCCCCGAGGCGAGAGAGCTCTGGGGCATGCATGAACCGGTTCTCAAATATGTTTTCGCGGATAATCGACGTTCCATCGGCAAGGCTCATCAGCGCCATGAACTGCGCCTGCAGATCCGTCGGAAACCCGGGATGGGGACGTGTATCCACATTGACGGGCCTCAGAGGCGTTTCGCCGCGCGAGATCGTCAGGGTGCGGTCGTCTGCGGCATCGACCGTGACGCCAGCAGACCGCAAATGATCGATCAGGGCGCCAAGCGCGGCGACCGGCGCGCCATTCAGG
>JBCAWP010000395.1:0-1383 GCA_038534535.1 Pseudomonadota bacterium | reverse complement strand
GTGGCGACCGAGCGCGTTTTCTTCAAGCCCTGCCATGCCGAGCCCGGAAATCCGGCTGGTCATGCCAGGGCTTGAAGAAAACGCGCTCGGTCGCCACGAAGCGGCGTTTGATGATCAGGTCCTCGCCCTACCTGTCGGCGGCTTTTATCGCCTGCGCGCCTCCGGTGAACCCCACGCCCTCGACGGTCCCCTCATCCACACGCTGCAGGCGGCCTGCGACCGCGGTGATTACAGCATCTTCCGAAAATATGTGGACGCGGTTGAAAATCGATCGCCGGTCCAGTTGCGAGACCTCATGGACTTTAAGTCGGAAGGCCCATCCGTGCCGGTCGACGACGTCCAGTCTATCAACGAAATCCGCAAACGGTTCGTGACCCCAGGCATGTCACTTGGCGCTCTGTCACCCGAAGCACACGGCACCCTTAATATCGCCATGAACCGCATTGGGGCAAAATCCGTGTCCGGCGAAGGCGGTGAGGTTCGCGAGCGCTACACGCCCTTGCCGAATGGCGACAACATGAACTCTGCCGTGAAACAGGTGGCTTCGGGACGGTTTGGGGTCACGGCAGAATACCTGAACCAATGCCGCGAAATCGAAATCAAAATGGCCCAGGGGGCAAAGCCTGGTGAAGGCGGCCAACTCCCCGGCTTCAAGGTGAGTGAGTTCATTGCGAAGAACCGCCATGCAACACCTGGCGTCACGCTGATCTCCCCGCCGCCCCATCACGACATCTATTCAATCGAGGATCTGGCCCAGCTCATCTACGATCTGAAACAGATCAACCCCGACGCACGGGTCTGCGTTAAGCTGGTCGCGCGATCCGGAGTCGGAACGATCGCTGCCGGTGTGGCCAAAGCCCAAGCCGACGTGATCCTGATCTCGGGCAATGTCGGCGGCACGGGCGCCTCCCCGCAAACCTCCATCAAACATGCCGGGCTCCCCTGGGAACTAGGCCTCGCCGAAGCGCATCAGGTCCTGTCTATGAACCGCCTCCGGGACAAGGTGACCCTGCGAACGGATGGCGGTCTTCGCACCGGCCGTGACATCGTTATGGCCGCAATGCTGGGCGCAGAGGAGTATGGCATCGGCACTGCGTCATTGGTTGCCATGGGCTGCATCATGGTCCGTCAGTGCCATTCAAACACCTGCCCCGTCGGCGTTTGCACCCAAGACGACGCTTTACGTGCCAAGTTCACGGGGAATCCCGACAAAGTCGTCAATCTCATGAGTTTCATTGCCGAGGACGTGCGTGAAACCCTGGCCAAGCTTGGCCTTTCGAGCCTTGACGAGGCCATTGGCCGGTCAGACCTCCTCGCACAGGTCTCCCGCGGCGCCGCGCACCTCGACGATCTCGATTTGAACCCCCTCCTCGTCCAAGTGGG
>JBCAWP010000394.1:0-1393 GCA_038534535.1 Pseudomonadota bacterium | reverse complement strand
ATAGATGAAGTTCAGCCGGTGCAAGGCGTCCGGCAATTGCTGTTCGTCCACGTCGCTTGCGACGATCGGGATTATGCGTTTGGAACTGGTTTTGGCCTTATCGATTTCCCATTTGCAGCGGTCAGAGCCCGCCGAGCCAGGGGATATGACGAACACCATCGTGTCGCAGGCATTGATGAGGTTTTCGAGCCGGTCTTCCCATAGCTCCCCGGCGACAATGTCATGGACGTCGAGATAGGGCGTAAAGCCGAGAAGCTTTAGCCCATTGAGGATTTCGTGGGCGAAGGTCGACGCATCCGCCCGCGAATAGGAAATGAATATTTTAAGATCGGTTTCTTGAGCCAATGCGATTTCCCCCACCTCTCTCGGCGGAGTGTATAGGTCATTGGATCAGGAGACAAAAAGACGAATCCCGCAACCGGCATCAGCCGGCTGCGGGACATCGTTTTTGACTAGAAAGTCAGCGTGATGCCGCCCCCGAAGAAGCGGGGATTGCCGGCGATGAAGGTCGGGATACCGAAACCACCACCTGTGTTGCCGCCATCGATAATGAACTCTTCGTCGAGGACGTTATCGATATAGAAGAAGGCTTCGACATTATTGTTCGGGAAGCGGAAGCCGCCGCGCAGATTGAAGAGGCCGAAGGAGTCCTGGGCGACGGCCGGAACATTTGCGATTACGGCGCCGGAGAGAGGATCAACGATGTTGAAAGCTGGGTCATTCTCGTCGGTGAAGAAGACCTCAGATTTCCACGTATAGGTCGGCGTGAGATACCAGGTTCCGTAAGGCGTGAACTGCTCGATATTGCCGCCGATCGAGAATGAATGATCCGGCGACAGGCGGAACTGGTTATTGGCAAAGTCCTGGACGTTTCCTTCACTATCGGTCTCATCGAAACGCGCACGGTTAAAGCCATAAGTGGCGAACACGGACAGGAAGTCGAGCGGCTGCGCAATCACCCCGAGTTCGACACCGATCGCGTCGGCTGAGCCGGCGTTTACCGTGTCAAAGATCGGCGCTTGGCCAGGACCCGCATCAATCACGACGCCCGTCTGGAAGTTCTCATAATCATAATAATAGACGGCGCCGTCGAGGGTCAGGCGGCCATCATAGAAGCTGCCTTTGGCCCCAAATTCGAAACTGTCGACGGTTTCTTCCGGGATAACTTCAAAGTTTGGAATGACATCTCCCGTGATCGCGTTTGCGAAGTCATCTTCGATGACTTCGGGGCGCCGGCCGCGAGAGTAGTTGAAGTAGGTATTGAGGTTTTCGGTCACTTTGTACTGGAGCACGGCGCGCCAGGAGAAGCCGTCGAACTCGTTCTCAACGTCGAAATCGTCGGAAGAGATTTGCCCATCGGTGTTGCCGACGAGCAGGAAGGGCGGAAATTCGG
>JBCAWP010000393.1:0-1460 GCA_038534535.1 Pseudomonadota bacterium | reverse complement strand
ATAGGTGGCGCACCGGCACAGATTGCCGCTCATCGCATTATCGATATCGACGTCTGTCGGTGACGGGTTCGATTCCAAAAGCGCGATGGCCGACATGATCTGGCCAGACTGGCAGTAACCGCATTGTGGGACATCGGCGGCTTCCCAAGCGGCACGAACCGCATCCGCAGCTGCGCCGGCCTTTCCTTCAATCGTTGTAATTTCTACGCCGTCGAGAGAATCGTGAGGTGTGACACAGGATCGGATGGGCATCCCGTCGACATGGACCGTACAAGCCCCGCACTGTGCAACACCGCAGCCAAATTTGGTGCCGGTCATTTTCAGATGGTCCCGCAAAACCCACAGAAGCGGGGTCCCCTCGGCGGCCTCGATCTCAGTCGATGTCCCATTGATATTCAGCGTGATAGCCATGGCTTTTGTCCTCCCGCCTAGGTTTCTTGCGTCGCTGGGCGTTCCAGCCGGTCCCTGTCGGGCCCAAGTATTGGTAAGCGGCGGATAGGTATCCCGGTCGCAGCGTAAATAGCGTTGGCAAGGGCCGGCGCCGCCGGCGGTGTCGCCGGCTCACCTACACCAGCCGGCAGCGCGTCAGACGTGATGATTTCAACGTCGAAGGCGCGCGGCGCCTCGCCCATTCGCATAAGCCGCCAGTCCGGGAAATTCGCCTGAACGACAGCGCCGTTTTCAGCCGTGATCTGACCGTAGAGCGCATTGGAGAGGCCATAGATCGTGCCGCCCTCCATTTGAGCGCGGACGTGGCGTGGATTGATCACCGTGCCGGCATCAACAGCCAGCCAGACACCGGGGATTGTGATCGTTCCATCGTCGCCGACCCCCACCTCGACGACCGTCGCGACGTAGGAAAGGAAGGACCTATGGACCGCAATTCCCAGGCCGTGGCCATCTGGTAATTCACGCCCCCACCCGGCCATGTCCGCGGCGCGCTGGGCGACATTTGTCAGCCGCCCCGTCTCAATCGGATAAAGATCGAGCGGCGCATCATAATTGGCGTAGGTTGCCCCTTCACTATTCGGATCGATTGTTCGGGCGGGGCCTATGAGCTCGATGAGATAGTCTTTCGGGTCCCGCCCCGCAGCGCTCGCCAACTCTGCGATGAAGCTCTGAACGGCGAAGACATGGTAGATATTGGAGACGGATCGAAGCCAGCCAATCCGAAGATGGCCGGGCGCATCACCCGATTCCACCTGAAGGTTCGCAACAGCCAGGGGATTATCTGTAGCCCCGAGCCCCATTTCACCATCGGTCGGCGTGGCCACACCCGGCGCAAAGGTCGACGCAATGGGCGGGAAAACGGTGCGGTGCAGGAAAGCCGTGCAATTGCCCTCGCCATCGAGCCCGGCCTCAAGCCGCTGGGCACTGACGGAGTGGTAGAACCCGTGCTGGACTTCATCCTCTCGGGTCCACGTCACTTTGACAGGCCGGCCGACCTCCCTGGCAATCAG
>JBCAWP010000392.1:0-1463 GCA_038534535.1 Pseudomonadota bacterium | reverse complement strand
CTGGACGACCCTGATCGCCCTATGCGGGCCGGACGAGACGCCCCTGATCGGCGTGATCGACCAGCCCGTGCTCGCAGAACGCTACCTTGGATGGCGGGGCGGGGCAGCTGTCGAAACGGCGGGAGGGCGAAGACCCCTGTCGGTCTCATCCTGCGCCGATCTGCGGGAGGCAACGATTGCCACAACAGATCCGTTTATCATGACCCCTGCTGAGCAGGGGGCTTGGACTCATCTGCGCCACACCGCCCGCATCATACGGTATGGGCTCGATGCCTATGCCTATGCCCGTCTAGCTGCGGGCACCATTGATTTGGTCGCCGAGACCGGCTTGTCGCCCTGGGATACGGCTGCGCTGATCCCGGTCGTGCGCGGCGCCGGTGGCCTCGCCTGCGATTGGACAGGCGCACCTGCCAAGCCAGGCGGCCAGCTTGTTTGCGCCGCCAGCCAGGCCGTCCTCGACCAGGCGCTGATCAGTTTGCGGCGCAGCGCGGCGCGCCAGGCATGACCCAAGGCCGCGGTTTTCGTCCGCTCCTGGACGCGCATCATCAAATGCCATGTCGCGAGTAATCCTGTTCAACAAGCCCTATGGCGTCCTTTCACAGTTTACGGATCGTGGTCAGCCGTCGGGCCCGCGCAAAACACTCTCGCACTATATTGATGTGCCCGGCGTTTACCCTGCGGGCCGGCTCGATCGGGATTCGGAAGGACTCCTTATCCTGACAGACGACGGTCGCCTCCAGGCCCGGATCGCTCATCCGAAATACAAACTGCCGAAAACCTATTGGGTCCAGGTTGAGGGGCGACCAGATGCGACGGTTTTCGAGGCGCTTCGCCGCGGCGTCCACCTGAAGGATGGCAAAACGCGTCCCGCCGAGGCCGAAGCCCTTGCACCGCCTGAGATTTGGCCGCGCGATCCGCCAATCCGTGTCCGGAAAACCGTTGATGACACCTGGCTGTCTCTTTCCATTACAGAGGGGCGAAACCGCCAGGTGCGCCGGATGACAGCGGCCGTTGGCCATCCAACGCTTCGGCTTATCCGCGTCCGTATCGGCACTTGGACGCTGGGCGACCTCATGCCGGGTGCGTGGCGCGATGCTAAATAAAAAAGCGCCGCCCGGCATGGCCGGGCGGCGTTAAATGACAGTCGAGAGTTATGGCTTAGCCTGCGATCTCGGTGACCCGGCCATTCTGGATGCGGATCCGCTGACCATTGAATTTGCGCAGCGTCAGGCCGTCAAACTCTTCATTATAGGTCACGCTGTAGTCCGCGAGCAGGGCGATACCCACGGCTTCGCCGATGAGATTGCCTTCGCCGTCTGAGCGCCAGTGCATACCAGCCGCATCCCGCGCGTGGGTGACGTTCGCAACCAGCTTGTTCAGCTCGCCGCCAAGCGTCAGAGCCTCGCCGCCCCATGGGATCAGTTCTGATCCATTGCGGTTGGCTTGCACGGGGTTCGGGATCA
>JBCAWP010000391.1:0-1476 GCA_038534535.1 Pseudomonadota bacterium | reverse complement strand
CCGTTTCAGCCGGAATCCAGTGACCAAGCGCGCTCCGGCAGACCTGGCGCACATCGCCGGCCTCACCATACCAGCCAATAGTGATCGTCCGGCACCGCGTGAAGACCGACGGCGTGTCCGTTATCGTTGCCCCATGGCCCCGCGCATACGGCGCTTTCAAAGCGCCTTCATACGCCCCCGACGGAGTCACATCAGCCGGCGAAACATAGCCCACCGCAACGCCGCGCTGTCCCATAAGATACCAGCGATCCCCATAGCGGTCCGTCACGGTACCCAGCCGTTGGATCTGAACCCCAGGCTCAAGCATGCGGGACCGAAACGCCCCGTCTGCGGCCGGTGTCGGGCGAAGGGGGGTGCGCTGCGTTGCGGCAAACCAGCCGCCCTGCAAGACAATATCGTCCGGCAGCGGCGCCACGTTTTCGTCCCGTTCGATCGGCAATTGCCGAAGTCCCTGGCGCGAGCGTTCCAATGAGATGGAAAAACGGTCCCCGCGGCTCGAATTGACGGTCACGAGCCGTCCGTCAATTTCATTGTCGATGACCGTATCGACATCCCTTGCGAGCCAGCGCTGTTCAATCTGGGTCAGCGGGACGCCTGCGCCCTCATCAGAGAGCGCAATCAGACGCGCCGCCGCAGAGCCTTCCGCGATCTCACCCAAAAACAGCCGGCGCGGTTCCTCAATCGGAACAGCACTGGCGGCTACCGTCGGCGCCGATACTTCATAAGTGCCAGCTTTGCCGGCAATCTCGCCCGGTTTCGCCCCCGGCACCGACGCAATCTTTGCCGAGAGCACGTTGGCGCTGACGGCCGGCGGTGCCTCAACGGCCGCGATGGGCGCCGGTCGCGGCGCGGCCCGCGCCGTCACGATGGGCGCCACCGGTGGTTCAATAACGTCCTCGGCGGGCGCGCTTAAGGCCGGTGCCGGTGCTGTTGTCGGTGTCGCCGCAGCAACCTCAGGCGGCGCCTCCACCGGGCGATCAGCTTTAGCGCTCGGCGCCTCACTTACATCTGCCATCGCAACTGTGCTGTCCTCCCCTATCGTCTCCCCAGACGAAACTTCAGCGGGCGCAGCAGGCTCGGCTACAATTGGTCCCGTATCGCCGGACGTTTCGGCGTCGGCGAGCGTGATCTCCTCGGAGGCGTCGCCCGCCCCGTCCCCAGACAGGGCCGCCGTGAGTGCCAGGACCGATGCGGCGGCAAGCGGCAAGCCGAGCGCCGCCCAAAGCGGCACGCCTTTGCGGTTCCCGCCGCCAGCGGCCGGCGTATGGCGACGCTTATGCTCAGCGGGCGTCCGGCGCCGGACGACCTTAGCCGGTACCGTGTAGTAAAGCGGGTGGCGCACCACGATGGGGGCCGCCGAAGTACCCTCGTCTTCTATCGGGTCTGCGGGGTCGGACGATCCGACGGGATCCGCTTCAATCAATGGCTCTTCCGCCACGTCCACCGGAGCGTCCGGTACGCCCTCAAACACCGCGG
>JBCAWP010000390.1:0-1500 GCA_038534535.1 Pseudomonadota bacterium | reverse complement strand
CGCCCGCGAGTGCAGCGTCAATCAGGGCGGCCATACCATCGGCTGTGCGCGCCTCAGGTGTGTTCGAGCGCTCGCCATTCAGAATAAGCGTTGGGGTAGAGTTCACACCTTCGGCTTGGCCCGTATCCACAGCCCGAGAGATTGCCCTGCGTACGTCGCTATCATTGAGGCAAGCTTCAAAGTCACTCTCAGAAAGCCCGTGACGACTGGCAAGATCAATGAGCGTTTGACGGACTGTGCCTGCGCGGGCGGAGTCGAAAATCTCAACTTGTGTCGCGAAATAATCGTCGAGGACATCAAAATAGCCGTCTTCGCCAGCGCACCGGGCCGTGGCAAATCCAGCGATCGCCAATTCGACCGGCGGTGTCGGATACTCTCGGAAGATATAACGGACTTGGCCGGATGCCACATAATCAGCCTTGACCCTGGGCAGCACGTCCTCGTGGAAATCTTTACAGTGGCCGCAGGTCAAAGACGCATATTCGACAAGTGTCACCGGCGCGTCTGCAGCGCCTAGAGACACGCCCGGACCTGCATTGAATGATACGGTGCCAAGATAGGTTGAGTCCGATGTATCCGCCTTCGCCCCTTCTTGGCCGCCGGCTTCAGAGCAGGCGGCAAGGGGGAGAACGACTGCGAAGACTGCAGCGGCAAACCGGTTGATTGGCAACATATCCATAACCTTTGCTTAAGGAGTGTGAATCGGAACCCTTGCCAAGGTGTTAACTATTCTGTCCCGGAGGGAGGTGGCGCGATCGCGTCGATTAATTCAACCAGGCTTTCAACGGTCCGACCTTCGGCGCCGTAGAGCTGGCGTCCATTCAGATAGAAAGTCGGTGTTCCGGTCACGCCATCGGCGCGCCCCTGGTTGGTCGCTGCCTGGATGGATGTGCGCACCTCTTCATTCTCGAGACAGGTCTCAAACGCTGCGGCGTCGAGACCGTGTCGGGCCGCCACAGCTTGCAGTGCCGCCCGCACTGTGCCGTTCCGCGCTGCCGCTAGAATCCCTGACTGATTCTCGAAGAGATCCTCTAGAACCTCGAAGTAAGCGGCATCGTCTCCGGCGCACCGGGCAATCGCAAATCCCGCTACCGCTACTTCGTTCGGGGCGGTTGGAAACTCACGGAAAACAAAGCGCACGCGCCCGTCATCGACCATTTCTTTAAGGGTCGGCACGACATCGCGATGAAATTGGTAGCAGGCGCCGCAGGTCACGGAGGCATATTCGATGAGGGTGGCCGGCGCATCGGCGTTGCCAATGGCCATGTCGTTCAATCCGTCGACAGTGCCGCCGGACCCGCCGTCTCCGCCGCAGGCAGCAAGAACAAATGCGGTCATACCTGCGATCAAGGCGCGGCGGCTGGACTTCATGGCAATATCTCCTGGACGCGTGGGCGAGGTTGGATCCATCGCGGTCGTCAACGCCGTAGACGGCCCTCAGTGTCAGTTACTATCATCGGCTAGCACAGCCCGGCCAAGGGCGACAATTGCTGCTTTCAG
>JBCAWP010000389.1:0-1511 GCA_038534535.1 Pseudomonadota bacterium | reverse complement strand
GGATCTCGAATTTCAGACAACTGGCGACAAGTCGAATTTTCAGGGACGTTACGTGCTCCGCCACGCGTGGCGTGGGGACTATGGTCAATGTGCGGCAGCTGGAGACTATGCCAACACCCTCATCAGTCGCTGGGATAATGAGGCGAGCACGCTGTCGCAACTCACCGGATGGGAGCTCGACGACATCACTGCGCGGATGGAAGACGAGGGCCTCTCAGCCGCCTCACTCGGTATTGAGGAACCGCCTAAGCGCAAATGGTGGCAAAACATCTGGAGCCGCGAAGACTAACGAAGATTTGGCCCTTCCTGCAGCTTCAATAGTGGGAAGGGTCGTCCCTGATGATCGGTATCGCTTCGCGCAACTATTTCAAATCCAACGGTTTTATAGAACGACACGGCACCGGGATTATCTTCATTCACCTCAACCGTCAGCGGGGCCCCTCGCTCAGCCGCGAGGCTGATAAAGGCTCGGCCGATCCCCTGACCAAACCAATCTGGTCGGATGAAGAGTGCGTCGATCTCTAGATCCGTCATCCCCATGAAGCCAAAGACATCTGATCCGTATTCGGCGACTAACAGTTCAGCAGATGGAATATAGTCCTTTAGAACTTCGATGGAGATGGCGTCAAAATCCGCGTCTGAAAGGAAGTGGTGAGTGGCTTTAACAGCTTCGGCCCAGGCGTGATGTAAGGCTGATGTGTCAGCAGCCACCTTGGGCCGAAATCGGATCGTTTTCCCTTTGATTTCACGCTCAATCACCGGCCGCTCCAATCGCGCCGATAAGGGCGTCCACATCTTCATCGGTCGTTGACCAGGCACATACGAACCGATGCGCGCCGCCGGGCCAGGGGTAGAACTTTGCTCCCGCCGCCTGGAGGCGGTCGGCGACACCGAACGGCAAGTGCACAAAGACTTCATTCCCATCCACGGGATGGGCGAGCCGCGTTTCCGGTAAAGTACAGAGGGCATTTGCAAGGCGTTTGGCCTGGCGATTTGCTTGGGCGGCGAGGTCCAGCCAAAGGCCATCCGCAAGCAACGCGTCAGCCTGGGCTGCGAGATAGCGCATCTTGGGCGGCATATGGCCGGAGCGTTTGGCACGCGCCTGGAGCTCAGCGCGTTTTTCACGCGCCTCGCCGAAAAGGAGAATAATCTCGCACCCCATGGCGCCTGTCTTCGTGAGCCCGAAGGTGAGAACATCGACCCCCGACTGCCAGCTCATCTCAGCCGCGCGCGCCCCGGTCGAGACGAGCGCATTGGCATACCGCGCCCCGTCAAGATGTACGTGGAGGCCGGCTTCATGGGCGAGGGCGGCGTAATGCGCAATTTGGGCGGCAGGATAGGCCGCTCCACTTTCGGTGAGATTGGTAAGGGACAGGACATGCGGCGGGGTTTCATGGACGAAACTGCGGTCAATCGCGCCGAGGGCTCTGCGCAGGGCACTCTCATCGATACGAGCCGCATCACCCGGCAAGAGGGCAAGCTTGCCCCCGCCGGTGAAGAATTCCGGAGCG
>JBCAWP010000388.1:0-1560 GCA_038534535.1 Pseudomonadota bacterium | reverse complement strand
CGGAGGTTGACGTCGAGCAATTGGCCGAGCGCGTACAGGCGGCCCATGAAAAGATGTTAGCCGAGCCCGAAAATCATGTCGCGAAGGCGAATTATGAGTATCTTTCGGCCCTGAAGGATGCGGCGACGAACTAAGTTCGCCGCTCATGGGCGTCAGCCGAAGACCGCGATCGTTTGACGCCCTGTCATGATCGGAACGCCCGATCGGTTCCACAGAGTCATCGCTTGGGATGAATGGCCATCCTGAACCGTCTCGGCTGTGTGGCGCGCGAACCACCATCCGTCTTCGGTCGCCGGATCATCCGTCAATATATCAATCGCCCAGGTCATGGACGAGATACGGATCGGCGTCGTGAACATGGCGAAGGCAGCCGGTGGCGGGGCATCGCCAATCGCAAGGATCGACGTCCAATCGTCAACCGTCTTGCGGTCACTGTGGCGCAGCCACAGCCCGAGATCGGCGGTCGTCGCGCCGCTCAAGGGACGTGAACCAAACGCGAGCGCCATTTCAAAGTTCACCGTGAACCCAGGGGCCGGGCCACCGCCAAAGAAGCTTTCCAGGGTTTCGGGCGCCGCGACATCCGGCATCTGCGACATCGCGGCGAGAGATATCGAACTCTCGCGGTGAAGACCAAATGCAAAGAGGCCGCGCGCGGCAACGGCGCCGTCTGCCGACAAAAGGTCTGCGCCAATAAAGGCGGTGTTCTTACCCATGCGCAAAAGACGAGCGTCGGCTGTCACGTCTCCACCGACCGGCCCAACAAAGGCAATCTGCGCCGACCGCAACGGCTTGTCGCCGGCGAGCGGTTTGGCAGCTTCATAGCAGATCGCCGACGTCAGACCGCCATAGGTCGTGCGGCCCTGCATCCAGCTCTCGGGAATGGCCAAGGACAAGCTGTTATCGCCCGTCCTGTTGAGACCGCCCAAGAGCTCTGTGAATGTTGCCATGCCGGATCTGGCCTAGTGCTGGCTCTCCGGCGTCGTGACTTTCAGACCGTCCAGATCGTCGGAAATTTGGATCTGGCACGAGAGGCGGGAGTTCGGCTTCACGTTCTCGGCGAAATCGAGCATGGACTGCTCCATGGCTTCCGGCGTGCCCACTTTGTCGAGGAAGGCTTCGTCCACATAGACGTGGCACGTTGCGCAAGCGCACGCGCCGCCGCAATCGGCGTCGATACCCGGCACGCTATTTTTCACAGCAACCTCCATGACCGTTTCGCCGTTCTTCGCCTCGATTACGCGCTCGTTGCCATCAAAATCGATATAAGTGATTGTTGCCATGGAAGGGGTCCTTACTGGGCGGCTACTTTCGCCGCGATCTCTTTCATTGTGACGGATGTATCCGACAATTCGTCCGGTGCAAGCGATGCGCCTGTCATGATGAGTTTTTTCGACGCTAAAAACTCAGGCGCCGCATTGATTGCGTCTACGGCGATGAGCTTGCCAGTCTGCAAATAGAAGGCGGCAAAACTCGTTGATGCCGGGTCTCCCCGCACAACGATTTCGTCATAACCCTGGTTCTGGTCAGATCAGTATGACGTGAAGCTGCAGATTGCCGGGC
>JBCAWP010000387.1:0-1607 GCA_038534535.1 Pseudomonadota bacterium | reverse complement strand
GCCATTGTGGACCTGATCGCTGAGCGCACAGCAGTCACTCCCGGGGAGACGTTTTACGTCGCCTTCGATATGAAGCTCGACGAGGGCTGGCATGTCTATTGGCGCAATCCGGGCGATGCCGGCTTGCCACCCCGCGTCATGTGGGATGGCAATGGCCAGGACGTGAGCGGCGACTTTGTCTGGCCAATTCCAAAGGAGCTCGAAGTCGCGCCGGGTCAGATCATGGATTATGGGTATGACGACCGGCTGGTCTTGCCATTTCCTGTGACGGTGCCGTCCGGCGTGTCCGGACCTCTCACCCTTTCCGGGGTTCTAGATTATCTGATCTGTAAGGATATCTGCATTCCGGAAGAGGCGCGCTTTACACTTACTTTAGCGGCTGGGGCCGTCAGCGGGATCGATGAAACGAATGGCGCGCTGATCGGCGAGTGGGTATCGCGGGCCCCAACCGAATTTTCTGGCGAGGCGTGTCTGACCGAGGATGGCGACACCTGGCGCCTCAGTGCCGCTACGACGGAGATTGCGTCCGGCGGCCGGAGCCTTCGCTTTTTTCCCTATCGAAACGAAATCTCCCATTCCGCTAAGCAGCCCGCCACATTTGGCCAAGCCGGTGGCTCGGTGTCTCTGACGCCAGCTTTCAGTGCCGATATGCCGGGGAGTATTTCCGGCGTGCTGGTGCATGAAGGGCAGGATGGGGTGCGTCGCGGCTTTGCGGTGACGGCCTCAGCGTGCAGCGCGGCACTCGCGGGGACATCGGGCGCCGCGCCGGTGGGGGCCGGTCGCATAAACTTGTTCGCCATTGCGGGTCTGGCCTTGCTCGGTGGCCTGATCTTGAACCTCATGCCCTGCGTTTTGCCGGTTTTGTCGATGAAAGCTATCGGCATGGTTGAAGCGGCGACCCACGGAGATGCGGGCGTTTTACGGGTCCATGGCTGGCTCTATACAGCCGGCGTTGTCCTCTCATTTCTGGCGGTCGCTGCAGCGTTCTTGGCGTTGCGTGCGGCCGGTGAATTTCTGAGCCTTGGGTTCCAGCTTCAATATCCGGTCGTTGTTGCAGGTCTCGCGGTCCTGGTTTTCGTCATCGGATTATGGCTCCTCGGCGCCGTTGAGTTTGGCAGCTCGATACAAGGCGCAGGATCTGACTTGGCCGCAAGGCGGGGCGGGGCCGGCGCCTTTTTTACCGGTGTGCTGGCCGCAATCGTTGGCGCGCCGTGCATTGGCCCGTTTCTCGGTGTCGCGCTTGGCGCCGTGCTCACACAGCCTGCCTATATCGTGATTGCCGTTTTCGCGCTGGTGGGCCTCGGCCTCGCACTCCCATTTCTTATGCTGAGCCACCTGCCAGGGCTCTCTAACTGGCTCCCAAAGCCCGGCCTCTGGATGGTACGGCTAAAACAGGCCTTCGCCTTTCCGATGTTTTTGACAGCGGTCTGGCTATTGTCTGTCCTTGATCGGCAAACCGGCGGGACTGCGGTGACGTGGGTGCTCGCCGGCATGGTGCTGATCGCTTTTGCGGCCTGGGGGTTCCGGTCCGCCGGCGGCGCACTGCGTCGCGGGTTCCAAGGAGTGGCTGTCTCGCTCGCCGTCGCCGGCCTTGTTTTGCCAATCTG
>JBCAWP010000386.1:0-1630 GCA_038534535.1 Pseudomonadota bacterium | reverse complement strand
TAGAGAAGATGATGAGCGCTACGAAAGCGCCGGCCATCGAAAGGAGGAAGGTCTTCAAGCTAAGCTCCGAACTAGATTATCAAGACAGCTTTCAACCATCTTTATCGAAAAAGAATAAACACCCTGGCTCGGAAATCAATGAAAATCGCTGCGACACAAGCACCGCTGCGCAGGCAAATGGGTGAAAAACGGCTGACGGGTAGGAGGTTTTGGCAAATGCGACGACTTGCCTGTAAAGAAACGTGGCCCGGGTGTTGCAACACCTTAAATCAGCGAGTATCTCCCGCTTCTCGGTTTTTGGGGCGTCGCCAAGCGGTAAGGCACCGGTTTTTGGTACCGGCATTCCCAGGTTCGAATCCTGGCGCCCCAGCCAAGCCGAAACGCCCTCGCACATGATCTATCCACCCGAACTGCAATTGGTGGATTGTTTTTCCACAGCGCGAATCGCCGAGATTCAAGTGTAAATCAAAGATTAAGCGTGTTGATCACCTCAATCCGGATTGCTAGCGTCATGGCGTTGCCATAAAGAACGGTAATGTAGTCAGTATTGCAGAATGCGACGCAACCAGAATTTGAGAAGGGCTGATAAGCCACGGGTCTGAGGAAGCATGAAAGCGCCTGGTGTGTAAGCTTTCTCATTAAAACTTGAAATTCCGCCGGTCTGTTATCAGCGCCGGCAGGGGCTGACGCGGCGGGGTTGCCTGATAGGGGCTCGTCGCAAAACGAATTGCCGCGTTCGCGCGCGGGCGAACGAACAGAGTGAGAGGCGGACATTATGAAGAATGTTCTGACACCAGCTCGCGGCGCTATTGTCGCTGCGCTGCTAGTGGCAGCCGGCTTAACAGCGGAGGCGCAGCTGCGTCAGGCGCTGGAAGTGGGTGAAGAGGCGACGCGGCGGGCCGAGCAGGTCCAGCAGCAGATCAATCAATTGGATGATCAACGGTCCGATTTGGTGCGGGAGTTCCGGACGCTTGTGCAGCGCCGGGACGCCGCTGAACTCTACGCACGCCAGCAGCAGCAGGTGGTGGAAAGTCAGCAGCGTGAGATTGAATCGCTGACTGAGCAGCTGAGCCGGATTGATGAGATCACCGCGGTGATGGTGCCGATGATGCTCGACATGATCGAAGACCTCGATGCGTTCGTCCGGGCTGACCTTCCCTTCCGCTATGATGAGCGGATTGCGACGATCGACAATCTGCGCCGCGTGATGCGCCGGGCCGATGTGGCGCCGGCTGAGCAGTATCGCCTGATCACGGCGGCCTATCTGTCGGAACTTGAGCAGGGCTACACGATCGATACGTGGACCGATACGGTCGAGATCAATGGCGAAGAAACAGATGTCGACATGTTCCGGTATGGACGTGTCTCACTGGTGTACCTCACCCGTGATGATCGCCGTGCTGCCCGCTGGAACCGCGATGCCGGCGATTGGGAAGAACTCCCGTCGGAATATCGCGCGGCTATTCGCGAATCCATTCGCGTGGCCAAGGAGCTTGTCCAACCGACAGTCCTGACCGGCCCCATAGAACGGTTGACCGTGACCGCCCCGCCTGCGGTCGACCGCCAATTGCTGCCAGATGAGGCCGAGGAGTTCCGTGCGGTTCTCGTTCAAATGCAAAATGAAGAGATC
>JBCAWP010000385.1:0-1652 GCA_038534535.1 Pseudomonadota bacterium | reverse complement strand
TCATCAGTAATGCACCTTTCGTTCGACCAGCCAGCGCTGGATCAGGGTCAGGAACATGACGAAGACGAGGAATAGTATGGTGATGGCCGAGCCGATGCCGATCAGGTTCTGCTGCACGCCTTTCTCAAAGATAGCAAACATCATCACATAGGTGGATTTGTTCGGCCCGCCGCCTTGGGGCCAGAACGCCTCGACCGTGTCAAAAACCTGAAAGGCGCGGATGCAAGAGATTGTCACCACAAACACAGTCGTCGGCCCAAGCGCGGGCCATGTGACGAGCCGAAACCGTTCCCACGCGCTTTTGGCGCCGTCCATTTCGGCGGCATGGTAAAGCTCGCGATGTACTGCCGTTAGCCCCGCGAGGTAGAGCACCATGTTGAAGCCAAACCCTTGCCAGATGCCGATGAAACAGAGCACCCAGATGGCGTAGTCCCGATCCCCGAGCCACAGCGGGAAACCGTCGGCGCAGCCATTGGCAAGGAAGGGGATCACCTCAAGTAAGGTGCCGCAGGACAGCTCCAGCGTTTGATTGATTACACCGATCGTTGGATGCAGCATGAATTCCCAAACAATCGCCATCGCGAGCAATGTCGCCATAACCGGTAGGAAATAGATCGTCTTGTAGACATCCCCGATCCGCCCCAGCGAATTGACCAAAAGCGCCGCGCCCAGCCCCAGGGCAACCGAGACCGGCACAACTACCGCCACATAGGTAAAGGTCGCGATGAACATCTTCTCATAAGTCGAGCGGGAAAACAGGCGGTCGTAATTCTTGAACCCCACCCAGTCAAAGCCGGAGTTTCCAAGCGAGTAGTTCGTAAAGGACAAGACGCCCGCAACGACAACCGGCACCAAAAGGATCAAGAACATCAATGCCAGCGCCGGCGTGGCCAAACCCCAGGCCGTCCGGGCCTGCCGGTTCACTTCGCGCGGCGCGCGCGCAGCCGCTGGCGCGTCAATCGCAGCCATGTCAGGCCACCTCTTTCACATGCGTGACAGCGACTTCGATGCGCCTTTGACGCGTGCCATCCGCATCGAAAATCAAACCGTCCTGCAGATCAAAGCCAAGGCCCACCTCGGCACCCAGTTGTAGCTTGTGGCGCTCAGCAGGAGTTGCACGCAGGGTCAGACGAGAGGTTTGATCCGCTAGGGCGACTTGCGCATAAACCTCGGACCCGAGGTTTTCCATATGCGCGACAGTACCGGTTAACACCGGCTCCGACTGCGTGAGTTTCAGCGCTTCCGGACGTAGGCCCAATTGATGGACGCCAGACTGAGCCGCCTCGTTGGCATGGCCCAAAACGCGGCCAAATAGGGTCAACTCGCCATTGGCAAGTTCAATTGGCAGGATATTGATCTTTGGTGAACCGATGAACTCCGCCACGCGGATATCGCTGGGATCTTCATAGATGACACTGGGCGCGTCGCATTGAAGGATCTCTCCGCCCATCATGACCGCGATCCGGTCTGACATGGTCATCGCTTCGACCTGATCGTGGGTCACGTAGATGAATGTCGCGTTCAGGCGACGGTGTAGCTGCGCGATCTCGGCCCGTGTCTGAACACGCAGCTTGGCATCCAGATTGGATAGCGGCTCATCTAGCAGAAACGCAGCCGGTTCCCGCACCAAAGCGCGCCCCAGAGCTACCCTT
>JBCAWP010000384.1:0-1659 GCA_038534535.1 Pseudomonadota bacterium | reverse complement strand
GAGTTACCATGCTGGGGAAGACTTCGCTCAGTTAAGAGCCGCGCGGGATGCCGCGCTCGCCAACGCTTCTTAAGAGCAGAGCGTGGCAGCCCACATTGAAACCCTCACGGTTCCCTATCAACCAGACGACATGTATCGGCTCGTGGCTGGGATTGAGTCCTATCCGCGTTTTATAAAATGGATCAAAGCCCTGCGGGTTTCGCAGCCCCGGACCGAAGGCCAGGTGCACCACTGCGTTGGGGAGGCTGTTGTCGGGTTTAAAGGCTTCACGGAGCAATTCGCAACCTCGGTCGCCGCCGATGCGGCCGCCCGGACGGTCAAGGTGCGGCTCGTGCGTGGCCCGTTCCGGCGGCTAGAAAACGACTGGTCTTTCGCGCCGGAAGACGCTGGCGGATCAAAGATCACCTTCCGCATCGACTATGAATTCTCAAACATCATGCTCCAGGCGCTCGCGGCCTCAAACCGCGATCTCGCCATTCGGAAAATTATGGACTCGTTCCTGACCGAGGCCGAGCGCCGGTTTGGGAGCGCGCCCGGCTCAAGGCATACCCCGACGCCCTAGTCGATTTGTTGACGCAGGATCTCTAGCGCGGATTCCAGCGTGGCGAGGCGCACCTCGGACCGCCCAATGTCGCCATATTCATGAAGATTGTGGATGATCGCCCGGTTCTCCCGCGCGCAGGCGATATGCACCGTACCCACCGGTTTCATCGCGGTGCCGCCGCCGGGCCCGGCAATTCCAGTGATTGCAACAGACACATTGGCCCGGCTTTCCTGTAGCGCGCCTTCGGCCATCGCCCGTGCGACCGCTTCAGACACCGCCCCATAATCCGCCAAAAGGTCACCCGGCACACCCAGCACATCCTGCTTGGCGCGGTTCGAATAGGTCACATAGCCCCGTTCGAATACGTCGGACGAGCCGGCTAGCTCCGTAAAGAGGCCGGAGAGCAACCCACCGGTACAGCTCTCCGCGGTCGTGATTTTCAGGCGGCGCTGGCGAGCGTCGTCCATGACGAGCAGAGCCATGTTTTTCAATCGGTCTGGAAACATACCCGCAAGACTAGTCCGTCCCATCCGCGCCGAGAAGGGCAAATCGGGCGACCGATTGCTTAGAGCGGCGCCAGCACTGCCACGGCCTGCGCCGCGATGCCCTCCCGCCGGCCGGTAAAGCCAAGCCCCTCTGTCGTGGTCGCCTTCAGGCTTACCACCGAGAGGGGAAGCCCCAGCACCCGGGCTGTCTCTTCACGCATGGCCGTGCGGTGTGGCTTCATCTTCGGGGCTTCACAGATAATGGTCATATCCACCTGGGCCACGCGGTAGCCGCGCCGGGTCGCCAATTCGGCGGCATATGCCAGAAACTTAACCGACGGTGCTCCTTTCCACTGGGGATCGCTCGGCGGAAAATGGTCTCCAATATCACCTTCTGCGAGGGCCCCGAGGATCGCGTCGGTGAGTGTATGCCAGGCCACATCTGCATCGGAATGGCCGACCAATCCCTCAGAATGCGGAATTTTCACACCGCACAGCGTCACATGATTCCCGGGACCGAAGGCATGGACGTCAAATCCTGTGCCGACGCGGGGGAGCGCCGCGGGCGATCCCAATTGGCGTTCCATGCGTGAAAAGTCCTCCGGATAGGTGAGTTTTGACAGCCGCTCA
>JBCAWP010000383.1:0-1692 GCA_038534535.1 Pseudomonadota bacterium | reverse complement strand
GAAAGCAGCAAGATGATCGTATTCATCAGCGGCAGGTGGAACGGATCAAATGTCTCGACCCCCGGCGGCGGCCAGCTGTCCCAAGCCCGAAGTCCCTCATAGAGGATGTTTTCACTATCGAACGTGCCGCCGGCGCGGGCCTCGTGGAAAATCGTCAGCTCGAAGAACGACCAGAACCAAGCGACGAAGAACATGACCTCGGACGCGATGAACATGATCATGCCATAGCGCAGACCAATTTGAACGACCGGCGTATGGTCTCCGCCGACGCTCTCTTTGATCACATCGCGCCACCAGCCGAACATGGTGTAGGCGACGGCTGCAAAACCAACCGCCATCAGCCACCAGGTCCCCGCTGGAAGGCCAAAAAGACCCTTCATATACGTGACCGCGCCGAGCGCGAGCGTTGTGACCGCCAATGCGCCGACCAGCGGCCAGGGCGAGGGATTTACGAGGTGATAATCGTGCTGAACGTCACCATGGGCCATGTCGTGATTCCCCAATATTCATAAGTCTATTTCGATCCCTTTACTCCGCCATATCATGGCAAGGCAACCGGCCCCTCGCGCGCGGCTGAATTCGTCGCAGCCGCCGGCTCATCGGCCTGGTAAAATGTGTAGGAGAGCGTGATGGTCTCGACGCTATCCATTAACTTGTCCGCATCCATCTCAGGCGAGACAAAGAAGACGACCGGCAAGCTCTTCGTTTCGCCGGCGCCGATGATGCGCTCTTCAAAGCAGAAGCATTCGAGCTTGTTGAAATACCGACCCGCCGTATGCGGCGTCACATTGTAACCCGCAACAATGGATAAGGGCTTCGAGGAGGTGTTCGTCACTTCGTAAAATGCGAGCCCATGGGCACCGAGCGCCAGATCATGCGCAACTTGTAAGGTCCGAAACAAGAGCGGCGCACCGTTCACATTGGCATCGAAGCGAACCGTCACGGCGCGGTCGAGCACTTGAGCCGGGGCCGCATCGGCAATTCTCGTTGTCCCGCCATAGCCAGTGATCCGGCAGAACGTGTCGTAAAGGGGCTTTGAGGCAAATGACAGCCCAAGCATCGCAACGACGACCCCGCTGGCCATCAAAGCAAGTGTCGAGGATTTCACGGCCATCAGCCCGCTCCCGCCTGGTTCGCAATGTTCTCCGCCAAGCGAACGGCCGAGACTAAAGCGACGAGCACCACAAACCCTGCAAGCGCCAAACCGAGCCAAACATTGCGCCGCTTCTGGGCGGCCAAGCGGGCTGCTTCTTGCGCGGCCGGGCTAAGGGGCTGTTCGGTCTGTTGCTCTACCATATCAAATCACTGGGAAGACGAGACCGGTTGCTTGCTCGGCAATCAGCGCGCCAAACAGAGCGAAAAGATAGAGGATCGAATAGGCGAAGAGGCCCTTGGCTTGTTTCATGTCGGCTGGAGCCGCGTCCGCATCGCCGGCGCGCGTCCTGGAAAGTTTGACCGCCAGCCAAAGAAAGCCCGCGCCGAGACCCGTTGCCGCAACGGCATAGATCCAGCCGGCCAGTCCAGTGGCGACCGGCGCAAGACCAAGCGGCGCCAGAAGGAGCGTATAGCCGAGAATCTGCCGCCGGGTCGCCCGCGCGCCATGGGTGACCGGTAGCATCGGCACACCCGCCTTGGCATATTCCTTGTGGGCAAGCAGCGAGAGCGCCCAGAAGTGCGGCGGTGTCCATACGA
>JBCAWP010000382.1:0-1700 GCA_038534535.1 Pseudomonadota bacterium | reverse complement strand
AACTCGGCGGATGGCGGGAAGAAGATCGCCGAAGGCAACGCCAAAGTGCTGTCAGCGCGTCTAAGCGATGCACAGTTTTTCTATGAGAATGACAAGCGGACGGGCCTTGACGCGATGGCGCCGAAGCTTGCCGGTATTGATTTCAAAAAAGAACTTGGCTCGATTGCTGACAAGGTTGAGCGGGTCCAGGAACGCCGGGTCCATATCCCCGAGGACGACAACCGGCCATTCCGCAAGCCCGGTCACCTCTTCGAGAAGCCCCTTATCTTCAACGAGTTCCAGCCCTTGAGCCACGCACGCCGCCTGAGCGTCGGCCTCGATCTTTGCCCGCCGGGCCTCTCGGGTGAGAAGGACATGCCCCTCGCCTTCAAGCGCGGCCTTGTACTCTGCGAATGATGGCACCGCGAACGGTCCCCGCCCGTGCACGCGGTGTCCTTCGGTTTCATTGCCGCTGGAGATCCCGTCCACGTCGAAGGGCACAGTCTCGCCATCGAAGACACAGAGGATCCGCTGAAGCGGCCGCACCCAGCGCAGATCACCGGATCCCCAGCGCATGGATTTCGGCCAATGGAACCCGCGGATGATTTCGGGAACAAGCTCCGCAATGAGTTCGCTCGCCGGGCGGCCCGGACGGTCGATCACCGCGACATAGAACTCGCCTTTTTTTGGGTCGGACTTGATCTCAGCCTCGGAGATATCGCTCAGCCCCGCGCCGCGCAGAAAGCCCTGAACAGCCTTGTCCGGCGCGCCGACCTTCGGCCCCTTACGCTCCTCCATAACATCAGCCGAACGTGAGGGTACATCATCGACGCACACGGCCAGCCGGCGGGGTGTGGACAGAGCCGAAACTGTCCAGTCTTTTGGGTCACCGAGCCCTGCCTCTTTCAGGCCCTTAACGACGCTATCGCGTAGATCGGCTTCGGCTTTCGCCTGCATCCGGGCCGGAATCTCTTCCGAAAACAATTCAAGCAGCAATTGGGGCATCGGGCCGCTGGCCTTGGGCGAGTGAGGGTTGCGCGTGGGTCTAGTGAGTCAGCCCTGTGGGTCAAGCGGGACGTGTGCGGCTTATTCCCCGAGACTATTATGTGTCCCGTCGCACAGCGGCGATTTTCCTGTGCGTTTACAAGCACAAAAGAAGAATTTGCCCGTCTTTGGCGCTTCCCAGCCTTGGGGCGCAAACTCAGTGTCCTTATGCGACCCGTCGCAGAAAGGCTGGTTTCCGGATCGCCCGCACGTGCACCACCAATACATCTTGCCCTCTTCGACCTCGACAGGGATCGGTTCACGACCGGCGATTTCAGGCTGCGTTGTCATGGGGCAATCCTTTCTTCAACCATTCCCGTCCCGAAACAATCATGTAAAAAGGACGCGGAGATCAAGTTGAATAGGGGCATTCAACGATGCGAAAAAGACCCGTTACCTCATTTTTCCTCATTCTATCAGCGGTGTTTTACATCACCCTCATCTATTTTTTCCTGATTGAGGGATCGTTTGAAGGCGCCGGCAAGCGCATGGACGGCATCCTTGCCAGCATGGGCCGTGAAGCCGGCGAACAGGTGACAGACGCGGTTGGCTCGGCTGAGGCACTCATTGACGATATCGCAGATGGTCCTGACGACGACCCTGAAACCTAGAGCGTTTCTGGCGCCTCGACCGTTCGGTCACTTTCGGCATTGTCGCCGGTATTGAGCGTGCCGGCG
>JBCAWP010000381.1:0-1709 GCA_038534535.1 Pseudomonadota bacterium | reverse complement strand
CCAGACATATCGCTATAGAACTCGATTAAGCCACTGTTTTCAGTGGCTTTTTCGTTAATTTGCCAACCGGTCGATCTTCTTTGCGCATGAGCGGTTACGACCCATTTTGTACCGCAAAAGTACCATTAAATGTACCACAAAATCAAGCGCTGAAATTTCGACCGGTTGGCAAATTAACGAAAAAGCCACTGAAAACAGTGGCTTAATCGAGTTCTATAGCGATATGTCTGGAGCGGGCGATGAGATTCGAACTCACGACCCCAACCTTGGCAAGGTTGTGCTCTACCCCTGAGCTACGCCCGCGTCCTAAAGGGTATCTAGCACTCGGTGAGCGCCAGTGAAGCGCCGATAAAGCGCATCACTGGCGGCTTGGCAAGAGCCGAATGCGGTCCGCCCTACTCGCGTTTGCAAAGTCACAGGGCCGAGGGCCGCGGCATCAGACGGTTCGCCAAGCCGCGAGACAGGGGTGCAGCTGTCCCCATACGGCCCTCTGGCCAGGAGGGACGCGGATTGACATCCGCCATCGAGACCGGCGCCACTTAGCCCGCCGGCATTGGCGCCATATCCTGGTCAGCCATTCCGTGCGCTTTGCGCGTTCCTGGCACACGGATATCCTCGACAAGGTCTTGGATATCCCTTGGCGGGGCCTCGGTCGCTAGGGCAACGGCGACACCCACAGCAGCGCTGAGAAACATGA
Organism: Pseudomonadota bacterium; assembly: GCA_038534535.1. Lineage (GTDB taxonomy): Bacteria > Pseudomonadota > Alphaproteobacteria > Caulobacterales > Hyphomonadaceae > CALLCD01. The sequence continues at coordinate 1,012 of JBCAWP010000381.1, read as the reverse complement.
ATATAAATCCGATACCTTCCGGCGAGACACCGAACAGCCATTGATCCGGCGCGCCGCCGCCGAACTTGAAGTAGACGATATAGCTGAACGTCGTGATCAGGCCGACCAGCATTGAGGCAATCGCGCCCTCCTTGTTCATCCGCTTCCAGAAGATACCGAGAAAGATGATCGGGAACAGGGACGCCGCCGCCAGGCCGAAGGCAAACGCCACGACTTGGGCGACGAAGCCCAGCTGCGCCGCGAATAGGCCTAAAAGACCCGCCGCAACGACCGCGCCTGCCGCCGAAGCGCGCGCCACGCGCAGCTCGGTCTTGTCGTCCATCTGTGGAAACAAGGTTCTGCGGCAAAGGTCGTGGCTCACGGCTGAGGAGATCACCATCAGAAGGCCAGCCGCCGTCGACAGCGCAGCCGCGAGTCCGCCGGCCACGACAAGGCCGATGACCCACCCCGGTAGATTGGCGATCTGGGGATTGGCGAGGACGGTGATGTCGGCGCTGTAAGGCACGACTTCGTTCTCTAATCCATCCGGCGCGTTCGGTCCGCGGTACTGGACAATGCCGTCGCCATTCTTGTCATCAAAACCAATGAGATTGGTCCGTTCCCAATCCGTGAACCATTGCGGCAGGGCCGTTCCACCTGCGGCTTCGATTTCGGCTGCACGTTCGGCATAATTCTCACCGTCGGCGATATAAGTGGCTTCGTTCACCGTATCGACAAAGTTTAGCCGCGCGAACGACGCCACCGCAGGAGCCGTCGTATACAGTATCGCAATGAAGACCAGCGCCCAGCCGGCTGAAATACGGGCCGCCTTCGCGCTCTTCACCGTGAAGAAACGGATGATTACGTGCGGCAGGCCCGCCGTCCCGAACATCAGCGCGCCGGTGATCGCGAACACGTCAATCATCGACTTGTTCGTCTGGGTGTATTCCCCGAACCCAAGATCGGTGACGACCGTATTTAGCTTTGTGAGCATGGAGACATCCTCCCCACGCACATTGGAGATGAAGCCAAG
>JBCAWP010000380.1:0-1724 GCA_038534535.1 Pseudomonadota bacterium | reverse complement strand
GTCCAGTGCCATGTGATCCTTTGAGGTTATGTCGCCATATTTGTGACCGCTGCGGACCGCCATCAGGTGCGGCGCGTTTGTCATCGACTCCATGCCGCCGGCAATCACCACATTCGCCTCGCCGGCGAGGATGGAATTGCGGCCCATCACGGCCGCTTGCAGGCCGGAGCCGCACATCTTGTTGATCGTTGTGGATTCCAAACCCTTGTCCATGCCTGCCTTAAAGCCGGATTGGCGGGCCGGCGCCTGGCCCTGACCGGCTGGCAGGCAGTTACCCATAATGATTTCGTCGGCCTCATCGGCGCCAAGCTTTGCTTCCTCGACGGCGGCTTTCACCGCGATGGCGCCAAGTTCATTGGCCGAGAAGGAGGTGAGGTCTCCCAGAAGGCCGCCCATGGGGGTGCGGGCCATGCCTACGATGACGACGGGATCGGACTCTGCCATGTGACGTGCTCCTTGCGTTCAGACTGTGTGGTGCTTTTGTCACATGTCCGCTCTCGCGGGCGGAAGGTCAAGGTGTATCGGCGGGGGCTGTCGCTGAATCGGCTTTTGCCGCCCGGCGTTTCTGCCTAAGCGTCACGAGACCATAGACGCTGATCGCTACCCAGACGCTCTCGATGACGAAGGCGGCGAGATTGAAATCTGCGATCAGCGAAATGAGGATCCCGAAAGCGCCAAAGCCATTCATCAGCAAATAGGGATAGCCGCGCGGGGCAATCCGTTCGACCTGAAGCAGGAAAAACGCACCAAGGACGCCAGCGACCCCGAAAAGCCCGATTAGATCATAAATCGACATGCACCTGGCCTATCACACATTTGCCTCTTAGCGGACGCGTTCCGGATCCGTCGCATCTGTGGCAATCGCTGCAGCAATGATGGCCCTCAACTCAGCGTCCACGGCCTCGGGCGAGGCGACTTTCACATGGCGCATCTGCTTGCCTGTTCCTTCGATCCGATCCGGCCAGCGCTCGCTCAGCCGTGCGCCGTAGAAGAGTTGTAGATTGCACCGTTCGGAATGGGCGCCGATTGACATAATGCGCTCATTTCCGCGCCAGCAGGGAAAGCCCCAGGCAAGTTGGCAGGTGAGGGCCGGGCCTTCAGCCTCGATGGCCGCACGCAGGGCCTCGGCAATTGGGGCCACGCCAGGCTCCAATGTCTCGAACCACTCTTCGACGGTCGCCGTCTTCGGCATCGGCGCTCCCCATAATAAACCTCATGGAGAGTTCAGCGCAGACCGTGCCGGATTGGCAAGAGGGATAGGGCTGAAGCGCATCTTCAAGCTATCTGGGGGGTGTGACAATCGGCCATCACGTTTGGGCTGGGCGCCGGCGATGCGCGGTTCATCTGTCACCGCGTAGGTTACGGAGACTTCATCATGCCTTTCATCTCGATACTGATTAATGCTATCTTAATTATCGTTGGCGGCGCGGCGGTTGCCGCTGCTGTTTTCTTTGAGCGCCCGGACATCCTTTTCGCCATGTTCGTGGCAACCGGCCTTGCCTTTGTCCTTTATGCCGCCCGCCAGGGCCAAAAAGCTGAGGCCAGCTGGCTGACCGACGGCGATGACTAGGCCTGTTTCGTGTGCGAATACCACACCCAGAAGCTGATGAGGATCGCCGAGCCCGACACGATGGTCATGAGTGTGCCCGGGACGAAGTGTACGTAGCCTGGGATGTCGACGAAAACCAAATAGCCGACATCGAGTAGGCCGCCGACCATTGCGG
>JBCAWP010000379.1:0-1735 GCA_038534535.1 Pseudomonadota bacterium | reverse complement strand
AACTACGATCCTGGCTTTCGCAGCTATTCGCCAGTTATCGGTTGTCACCCTGATCTTAATCGGCGTCGGTCTCTCCAGTTTCTCCGGCGCCGTGATGAGCCTGCTCATGAACTTGGCGCCCAATCCGTTCTCCCTATCCGACATGGTCAATTGGATGCTCGGCTCCGTCGCAAATCGGAGCTTTGATGAAATCATCCTTGCACTGCCTTTCTTAGCCTTGGGGAGCGCGATTCTCCTGCTCACGGGCCGAGGACTCTCAGCGCTGACGCTTGGCGAAGAAGCGGCAACCGGCGTCGGGCTGAACTTGCGCAACCAACGCATAGCCACAGTCCTTGGCGCCGGGCTCGCAACGGGTGCGTCTGTGGCGCTTGCCGGCGTCATCGGTTTTGTCGGCATTGTCGCGCCGCACCTCGTTCGACCGTTTGTCGGTCATGACCCGGCACGATCGCTTGTTCCGTCGGCGCTCCTGGCCGGGCTTATTCTGGTGATCGCAGACATTGGGGTCCGGATTATTCCAACAGATAATGAGTTGAAGCTCGGGGTTGTTGCAGCGATTATCGGCGCGCCAGTGTTTGTCTGGATTGCCATGCGAAGGCGGGCCGTCCATGACTGAACTGGTCGCGAGCGATCTGACCCTCCGAGTCAAAGACGCCGTGCTCGTCGATGCGGCGAGCTGGTCCTTGAAGCCCGGCGAATTCGTCGCTTTGCTTGGGCCCAATGGCGCCGGCAAGACGAGCCTCCTCCGGGTCAGTCTGGGTTTGGAGCCCGCGTCTTCGGGCGCGGTAACCTTGGGCGGTGACGATATAGCGGTCTTGACCCCTTCGATACGCGCACGCCGCATTGCTTACTTACCGCAAATCCGCCCACTCGCTTGGCCGAATACGGTTCGTGACGTCGTCGCCCTCGGCCGGTTCTCCCATGGGGCCGCGCTTGGACGGCTTGGGAAAGCGGATGCGGAAGCCGTCGATCGGGCGATCGCTGCGTGTGACCTTGTCGAATTTGCTCATCGCAGCGCCGACACGCTTTCAGGAGGCGAATTAGCCCGCATGCATTGTGCGCGCGCTTTCGCGGCGCAAGCGCCCCTGCTCATCGCCGATGAACCCACCGCCGCCCTCGATCCACGCCACCAGTTTCGCATTCTCGATCTCATCGCGGAGTATGTCGCAAAGGGCGGCGGCGCGCTTGTGGTATTGCACGATATTCAAATGGCCGCGCGTTACGCTTCCCGGCTCATCTGGATGAAAGACGGACATATCATCGCCGATGGCACTCCGTCCGAGACCCTCACCGCTGAGCGGCTCGAAGATGTTTACGGCGTTCGTGCATCCGTCGACGGCCTCACCGTGCATATGGACGGACCGCTTTGAGTGCCAAAGCGCTTATGCTGCAGGGCACAGGCTAGAGCGACGCTCATCGGAACGTCTGATCAGCTTAAGATGGCGGATGATGTGGGCGCCGTTGTTATGTGTAACCCGAATAACCCCGACGACCACGTCTTTCCCAAAGAAGCGCTGAACCAAGCGTTTGAAGCCTCGGCCAGTCCCGGCTAAATAGCTTCGAATACGCCCATGGCGAAATAGGCTTTGTCGTCTGTCCAGTCCGCGACGGACTGCCATCCCGCTGTTCGGCAAAGCGACTTAAGCGCGTCATACTCGAACTTTCTTGAATTCTCCGTGTGAATCGTTTCGCCCGGCGCGAAGTCAAAACGCTCGCCGCCCACAACAACAGTTTGGGC
>JBCAWP010000378.1:0-1743 GCA_038534535.1 Pseudomonadota bacterium | reverse complement strand
ATTCACTTCCATGCGGGCCGCATATCGCGCGCGGTCCTCATCGCTTAAAGAGGCCCAGGCACTCGGTTTAATTCCGCAGGGCGCGCCCCTCGGGGATATGGCGGAGAGTGCTAGGAGCTGGGCCTCTTTAAGCGATGAGGACCGCGCGCGATATGCGGCCCGCATGGAAGTGAATGCTGCTATGCTTGAAGCGATGGACTTTGAAATTGGGCGGTTTGTCGATGCGTTGAAGGCCGGTGGCCAATTCGAAAATACGATTTTTGTCGTTACGTCGGATAATGGGCCTGAATTCGCGCGCGGCGATAATGACACCCGGCTGTCCCTATGGATGGGGCTCAACGGCTACCACACCGATTTAGAGGGTATCGGTGAACGGGGCAGTTGGGGATTTATCGGTCCGGAATGGGCGTCGGCAGCGGCTTCGCCCAGCGCGCTTTACAAATTCTTTGCGACCGAAGGCGGTGTTCGTGTGCCTTTGATTGTGGCCGGACCCGGCATTGCCCCCTCCGTTATCGACGCACCTGCCATGATGGCCGATATCGCGCCCACTTTGGTTGAGTGGGTTGACGCCTCTGCGGCGCCGGTAACAGCTGTTCCCATGACGGGTCGGAGCCTATTGCCGCTCCTGAGCGGAGACGCCGATAGTGTTTATGGGCCGAACGAAGCCCGCGCGATCGAAGTCTCTGGGAATTCGGCGCTCTATAAGGGTGACTTTAAAATTACGCGCGTCATGCCACCCATGGGGGACGGGCGTTGGCGGCTATTCAACCTAGCAACCGACCCCGGTGAAACAAACAACATAGGTGGGCGTGAGCCGGAGATCTTGGCAGACCTCTTGGCGGAGTATGATGCCTATGCGGCGCGGGTCGGTGTGGTCGAGATGCCGGCAGATTATAATTCTGATGTCCAATTGGAGCGCAACACGCTCGCGCGCACCCGGCATCATTATCGTGGTGTGCTTCTACTCATGTTCGCTTTTCTAGCGGCAGCGATTTACGGTCTCTGGCGTGTTGGCCGGGCGCTATTACGGCGGTGAGCGGCCCAATAAAAATGCGGCGCGCCGTCATCGCGATTCCTTTGGTTCTATCCCTCGGCGCATGCAGTGTAGAGGCGCCGCCTCACTCAGTGGCGACGTGTCGCGAAGGCCCTACGAGCTTCGTCAATGTTCCGGCTGGCGCCTACACGAAAGGCGTGCGCCCACTTTATCCAGAAGAAGCACCGTCCCAAAGAGTACATGTCCCCGGATTTCAAATCCAATCCCACGAAGTCACCAATGATGAATTTGCGGCCTTCGTGTTGGCGAGCGGCTATGTGACCGATGCCGAGCGAAGCGCGGCGGCTGGCGGCACAGGGGCAGGCTCCGCCGTATTTATTGGTTTTGAGACCGAGGTGCTCGGAAATCCGTGGCGCCTGGTGCCCGGGGCAACATGGCGGACACCGGAAGGCCCAGATAGCGATCTCGCAGGCAGGGGCAACTACCCGGTTGTCCATGTATCCCAGGGCGATGCGAGCGCCTATGCCGAATGGGCCGGCGCTCGTCTGCCTTCTGAGGTTGAATGGGAATATGCTGCGAGCCTTGGTCTTACCGATAATGAACGTCCAGACTCGGGGGCATATGATCACGCGAGCCAGCCGGTTGCGAATACGTGGCAGGGTGTCTTTCCGATTTCGGATGTTGGGGAAGATGGTTTTCGCGGGGCCGCACCTGTCGGCTGTTTCCAGTCCTCTGAGATCGGCCTCTAC
>JBCAWP010000377.1:0-1745 GCA_038534535.1 Pseudomonadota bacterium | reverse complement strand
TCAGAAGGCATTTTGGACAAGCCTCAGGCCACAACAAAAGGCGCCCTCAAGAAGCTGCAGGGCGCAATCAATGCCTTCCATGACGAAAGCGCCCGGCCGCGTGCAGAGATTAGTCGGATCCTCGCTCTAAGCGTTGGATAAAGAGCCGGTCGCTGCCAGCTAGCGCTCGCGCTTTTTGCCATCGAGTGTTTCGTCGGCCTTAGCTTGAATACTTTCACGAGTGACCCGCTCAGATTTCGGAGCGCCGAACTTTGCGCGGTTTTCCGCTGCGCGCTGCGCCTTTGCAATGCGCGCTCGCGTCTTGCGGGCTTTGTTCAGATTGATTGGCGTTGTCATCCGTCCGGGTTCGCCTCGCGCCACTGTTCCATCGCGAGGGAGATCGCGAACGTCTCTCGGTATTTAGGGCTTGCGGCTGGGCGCGGTGGATTGGTTTTCGCCATGTCCATAATTTCAGCCAACTTGTTATGGGCCGCGCCCGCCTGGCCGGCACCGATATAGGCGTGAAGCTCTAGCAATGCTGAGGAGAGGGGATCGTCCGCCCGCAAGACGAAATAGGGTTCGTCCTCAGAAAGCTTGTCATAACAGTCGAATTGAGACGGGTTGGCTTTCGAGCCGACGGGCGCTGTGGACATGGGCTTTTATCCTCTGGATACGAATCTCTAAGTGGCGGCGAGTCTACTCGCTATAAGACGTGTGGCTAGCGTTAGGCTCAACGCGCGCCGTGGTATGATCATGCGGGGTCAGGCCCAATCATTTTTCTGGGGTCGACGATACGATCGAAGTCCTCAGCCGGGATACCGTCCTTTATGGCCTCCTCGCGCAGGGTTGTGCCATTTTTGTGGGCAGACTTCGCGATCGCAGCCGCCCGGTCATAGCCATACTTTTCTTTGAGCGGCGTCACCAGCATGAGTGAGTTCTTCAAACCTTGCTCGATATTCTCAAGGCGCGGTTCAATCCCAACAACGCAGTTTTCGGTGAATGAGACCGCCGCATCGGCGAGCAATCGTACCGACTGCAAGAAATTATACGCCATCATCGGATTGTAGACATTGAGCTCAAAGTGCCCCTGGCTGCCCGCAAAGGTCATGGCCGCATTATTTCCGTGGATATGGGCGGCGACTTGGGTGAGCGCTTCGCACTGGGTGGGGTTCACTTTGCCGGGCATGATCGACGAGCCGGGCTCGTTTTCCGGTAGAGCCAATTCGCCGAGGCCGGATCTCGGACCTGAGCCAAGGAAGCGGATGTCATTGGAAATCTTGAAACAACTCATCGCCGCTGTCGTGATCGCGCCGTGGGCAAACACCATGGCATCATGGGCCGAAAGCGCTTCAAACTTGTTTGGGGCTGTCTTGAATTTGAGGCCTGTGATCTGGGCAATCTTGTCGGCCACCATCGTGTCGAAGCCTTCCGGGCTCGCAAGGCCAGTGCCGACGGCGGTGCCGCCCTGGGCGAGTTCCATCAAGCGTGGAAGCGCTTGTTCGATACGTTCGATGCCCATCTCGATCATCTTGGCATAGCCTGAGAACTCCTGGCCAAGCGTGACCGGCGTCGCATCCTGCGTATGTGTGCGGCCGATCTTGATGATGTCCTTCCAAGCCTTCGCCTTGTCGTTCAGGGCATTGTGAAGCTGCCGCAGGGCGGGGAGGAGCCGGTGGGTAACTTCTTCCGCGCAGGCGATATGCATAGCCGTCGGGAAGGTATCATTCGACGACTGGGACATATTGACATGGTCGTTCGGGTGAACC
>JBCAWP010000376.1:0-1747 GCA_038534535.1 Pseudomonadota bacterium | reverse complement strand
GTCGGCGATCGCACTCCTGGCGGCCTGCGGAAACGACACAACGCAAGGGGCTGCCGAAGCGCCGACGTTGCGAACAAGAACTGTTTCATTCGGATCCTCTCATTTCCGGCGGCAAGAAACCGCCCGCTGAATGCGGTTCAGGGGACGTTTCCGCCCCCTGACTCTGTTTTATCTTAGATTTAGTTTACTCGGCCGGCTGCACGCCGCCAAGATCGCCCGACAGTTCAGCGTCATTATCGTCGTGGGCGATGCCGGCATAGCTTTCGCCGATATGGCGATAGGGCCGCCCGCCCCAGGCCCAGCGGAAGACACGGCCGATTTCCGTGCCGGCGGCATAGAGTGCCGGAACCAGTAGCAGGGACACGAACAGCGCAAAGATCACGGCGCAACCAAGCGAGATCACCATCGGCCGGAGGAATTGCGCACCGACCGAGCGTTCCGCGATCAGCGGTAGAATGCCAACAAATGTTGTCACCGAGGTCAGCAGGATGGGGCGGAAGCGCGAAACGCCGGCGTCGACAAGGGCCTGAACGGCGCCTTCACCGCGCTCTCGTAATCGGTTCACATAATCGACCAAGACGAGGTTGTCGTTGATCACGACCCCCGCCGCGGCGGCAATGCCGAAGATCGAGAACAAGGCGAGGGGGACCCCGAAGAACATATGGCCGAAAACGGCCCCCGCGAACGCGAAGGGGATTGCCGTCATGAGCAATAGGGGCTGCGCATAAGACTTAAAGGCAATGGCGAGCAAGATGTACATGGCGCCAATCGCGATAAGGAAGAGGCGCGCAATTTCGGCGTTGAAGGCCTGTTGGTCCTCGAAGCCGCCGACATTGCCCCGCGTGATATCCGGGAACTGTTCTTCAAACTCTGGCCAGAAGGTCTCATCAAGATCGGACATGATCTGACCGCGGGCATCACCAACGACCTCGGCAAACACGGTGACAGACCGAATACGTTCCCGGCGAAGGATGCGGTTGATCCCAGGCTTGAACTCAAGATCTGCGACCTGGCTCAGCGGGATCTCGCGGCGATCTGCCGTGCGGATCCGAAGGTTGCGGATGGAATCGATGTCCCGGCGATCATCCGCGCTCAAGCGGATCATGACACGGGCATCTTCGCCTTCCCGGGCGAGACGCTGGGCTTCCTCACCGAAATAGGCCTGCCGCACTTGATTGCTGACATCAGCCAGCGTGATGCCAAGGGAGCGGGCGCCCGGCTTCATTGTGATTTGAATTTCTTCCGCGGCCGACGAGAGATTGTCACCCACATCGTAGAGGGTCGAATAGGTCGACAATTTGTCTTTGACGACTTCGGACGCCTCCCGAAGCCGGTCCAGGTCGCGATTGTTCAGTGCAAATTGGATGCGCGTGTCATCGTCATTGAAGGTCGCGTCAAAGACGATGTCTTCGGCGTCGGGGATCGCGCCCACACGATCGCGCATCAGCTGTGCAGCGTCTTTCACAGACGCCGTTTCTGGGCGCACCTCAGGCGGAGCAAGCGAGATCCAAGCGCGGATCTGGCGATCGGACGCCACGACTGAGCGGCCCGTGACAAAACCATCCTCGATTTCCGGATATCTGCTGTTCAGTTCTTCCGAGACGGCGATCCGGTTCCGCTATGCAACGATCATACTCTTCATGTCGTTCTTCTACCTGGCGACCCAGCTCCTCTCGTCCAATGTCGTCCCATTCCGCTTTATGCCGCAGTTCGATGGTGACCTGGATCAGGTCACCCTCGATTTGCG
>JBCAWP010000375.1:0-1758 GCA_038534535.1 Pseudomonadota bacterium | reverse complement strand
CCGGCGTGATCCTCTCCGGCGGGGGCCACGCCATGGCCGGCGGGCTCAGTCTAGATCCCGCCCAGATCGAGCCTTTTGCGACCTGGTTGAACGGCCAGCTCAAGCAGGAATCGCAGGCCCTTGCCGCTGCCCGGGAGTTGTCGATCGACGCTGTCACGGTCCCCGGCGCCATCACCGCAGACCTTGTCGACAGTATCGCCCAGATCGGCCCTTTTGGCGCCGGCGCGCCGGAACCGGTTTTTGCTTTGAAAGACGTCGAAGTGGTCCATGCGCGGCCCATTGGTGACTCACATTTAAAGGTGACCGTTGAGGATATGACGGGGCGAATTGACTGCCTGGCCTGGCGCGTCCGCGAAACGCCAATGGGAGACTCCTTCCTTCGCGGTGGACGGAAACACTTGTCCGGCCGGCTTAAAATCAATGAGTGGAATGGCCGCCGCCGCGCGGAATTTGAACTGATCGACGCCGCTGAAGTTTAAGCGCAAAGTCGCTTGCAACCCCAGAGTCATCTCGCTATATCGCGTGTTCATTGAGCAGCGCGGTCCCTTCGTCTATCGGTTAGGACGCCAGGTTTTCAACCTGGAAAGAGGGGTTCGATTCCCCTAGGGACTGCCAGCTCGCCGCCCCAATCTCACATCGAACAGCAGTCAAGTGGTGACACGTTAGGTTAAATTCTCTATCCCTGGCGGCTTAGGGGGAACGCTGCGTGCCATGCCAGAAGTTGTAGAGCGACAGGAACTCAGAGCGATGGGCGCGACGCAGCATGTAAACGGACACGTTAAGTGGTTCGACCCTGCAAAAGGGTATGGTTTTGTGGTGGTGGCCCCCGATGCCTACCCGCAAGTGACCGGCGATATCCTCCTCCATATCAGCTGCTTGAAGAAGATCGGCGAGACGATTGCCGATGAAGGCGCCGCGATTAGTTGCCATGTGGCGAAGCGTGACACAGGCTGGCAAGTCGTTGAAATCATTGAGATGGAGCGCGCCCGGGTCGCGGTTCTCGCCGAATCCGAAACGGTTCGTCCCGAGGTTTTGATCGTCAAATGGTTCAACCAAACCAAGGGCTATGGCTTCGTTCAGCGTGAGGGTGACGAGACGGATATCTTTATACATATCGTCACATTACGTGCCGCCGGCTATGACACGGCCCAGACCGGTGATCGCTTGAAAGGCGTCGTGGAAAACGGCAAGAAAGGCCTCCACGTGGCGCTTCTGATCATTGACGCCTAGAGCGCAATTGGGATCAAGAGAAACGCGTTCCACGCTGCAGAGGACCGACGCTGCCATGGCAAGACTTTCGCTCATTTTCCTATTCATCTTTATCGGTCTGTTTCCGGCGGCGGCCCAGGACGATGACACCGGCCTTCGCGTGATTTCAGGCGAGACGACCCATGCCTTCACGGTGGAAATCGTCGCAGGCGACGACGCCCTGGAGCAGGCCATGAGCGGACGGACAGAACTCGCCGCCGATGCCGGCATGTTGTTCGACTTTGGCGAAACCCGCCAGGTCGCCTTTTGGATGAAGGACACGCCGCTCCCTCTTGATATTCTCTTCATGTCCGCCGATGGCACGATTGTCGCGATCGCACGTGAAGCCGTGCCGCAATCCCTGCGGCGGATCTCCCCTGGGGCCCCGGTTCGCTCCGTCTTAGAGATCAATGGCGGCCGGTCCGAGGCGCTTGGCATCGTGCCGGGGGACCGTGTCGAACATGCGCTGTTCGCTGAGTCTGTTGCCCCTTAACCGGTGTCTGCCGCTTG
>JBCAWP010000374.1:0-1791 GCA_038534535.1 Pseudomonadota bacterium | reverse complement strand
GCCGCCTGCGCGGCTCTGCGGTCCTTGGCACCTATTCGATCGGCGGGCTCCTCAGTGCACGCATCTCGGAAGTCGTCGCCATTCCCGCCTCGCGCTCGCTATTTGCGGCGTTCTCGTCCATCCAAACCGAGCGAGAGCGGCTCCAGCGCGCCCTGCTACAATCGATGACCTTTATGAGCGCCCTGCTCGTGCCGGTGCTCTTGACGCTCGTCTGGTTTGCCGAACCGATCGTTCTTGTCGTGCTTGGCCCCCAATGGGGCAGTGCCGTGAGCGTCGTTCAGTTAATGTCGGCTCTAATGATCAGCCACATCGTCTTCACCCCGATGGTGTCGATGCTTATGGGGCTTGGCCATACCCGCACGCTCTTCCTGCGCAATTTCTTCTTCGTGATCGTCTATCTGCCGGTCGCCATTTATGCGGTCATTGAAGAGGGCCTGATGGGGCTTCTTGTGCTCAAAGCCATACTGATCTTCGGCCTGACCTTGGTTGATTTCATGATCGTCCGCCACACGCTCGGCCTCAGCCTTTGGCGGCAAGGCGGGGCAATCGTGCGTCCTTTTTTAGCTGCCCTGCCAATGACCGCCGTCTATATGGCGATGGATGCCTGGGTGCCGGAGGGTCACGCGGTCTTTGCCGTCGGCCTGCCGCTTGCTGCTATCTGCCTCGTTGGCGGGCTTGCTTATCTCGCAGCGCTTTTCACGTTCTGGCACCTGGCTGGACGCCCGGACGGGCTGGAGACAAAAGCGCTCGGCGCGCTCGACTATGGTTTGCAGCGGATCCGCGGCGCAGCGTGAGCGGGATCGCAGTGGCTAGGCTCTTAGCCAGGGCGCGCCAGCCGCATATTGCTTCTCCAAGTACTCCTTGTCTCGGATCGTATCCATAGACTGCCAGAAACCGGCATGGTGGTAAGCTGCCAGTTGCCCATCGGCGACCAGTTGGCGCATCGGCGACTGCTCCCAGACCGTGTCATCGCCGTCGATGAGGTCAAACACATCCCTGTTGCACACGAAATAGCCGCCATTGATCAAACCAACGTCCACGGCGTCCTTTTCTCGGAACCCCTGCACGACAGGGCTATCCGGCGATAGGCCCAACACGCCATAGCGCCCCGGCGGCGAAACTGCCGTCACCGTCGCCGCGTGGCCATGCTCGTGGTGGAAATTCACCAGCGCCGACACGTCGATATCGGACACCCCGTCGCCATAGGTCAAACAAAACGGATCGTCTCCAATGACATCTTGGGCCCGCTTTAGCCGTCCCCCCGTCATCGTGTCTTTGCCCGTGTCCAGCACGGTCACCTTCCACGGCTCAGCCTTTGCGCGCGACCAGACAATCTCACCTGTCGCCAAATCGATCGTGAAATCGCCCGAGCGCCGATAATAATTCAGGAAATAGTCCTTGATCACCTCAACCTTGTAGCCACCGAGGACGATGAAATCCGTCAGTCCGTGGCCGGCATAGATTTCCATGATGTGGTGCAGGATAGGCCGTCCACCGATGTTCACCATCGGCTTCGGTCGGATTGCCGTTTCCTCCGACAATCGCGTGCCATAACCCCCTGCAAAGATGACAACCTTCATTTCACTTATCCTGCGCTATTTGCCTGTTTTGGCTCGAAGATATCCGCGTCGAAAAAGTGGCGCGCCATTTCGGCATACAATTCGTCGATCCGCCGCCCCGCCGGCACGTCCACATCGTCCAGGCTCAGCGTTTCATCTTGTCCGACATCCCGCTTCAGACGGCACCCTTCGGCTAAACCCATTGGCAATAGCCGCTCGTCGAGAACCGGCG
>JBCAWP010000373.1:0-1823 GCA_038534535.1 Pseudomonadota bacterium | reverse complement strand
AGGGCTAACGTGTGCGGCGGCCATGACCAGGCCAACGGCGGAAGACTATCTCGCGGGCGGCGGCTATTCGGGGATTATTTTCGACATCAGCCAATCCCCTCGGCGCATGTGTGATTTGACAAAAGACCTCCTCGCCGATGGTGCGGGGCGCGGCCGGTCTGTCTTCATCATCGCGACAATCACACAACTACGCTCTGGCAATTTGCAGCCGTTAATCGATGAAGCTGAGGATATTTTTGTGGCCGATGACCGCGCAACCCACATGGCCGCCCGCATATCCAGGCGGTTGCGCCGCCGCTTGTCGAGCGAGCCGCTCCAGCCTGCGACGCCCGGTCTAATGGCCTATAGTGATGCTGAAACCAGCCTGTTCAATGAGTGTTTTTTCACCGCCCACCTCGCGGCCCAAATGAACGAGCTCAGCGGCAGTCCGTTGCCGCTCTCTCTCATCGTATTCGATTTGGAGAGTATCCCGCCTGCGCTCACTCCGCTGAGCGGTATACTCCCGAAGCTCGCGGGTTATCTGAAATCTCAACTACGAGATACTGACTGCCCGGCGCGCTTATCCCCCAAGCGGATTGCGATCAGCCTGCGGGGGTCCGGCCATGCAGATGCCGAGCGTTTGGCCCAGAGGGTTGAACGGATGGTGTGCCGCACACAGACTGGATGGAGCGATGTCAAACTCGCGTGGCGGATCGTCGAGCGCCGCCAATACCATTCCGCTGAAGGTCTCCTCGCCTCGGCAATTGATCGCCTGCCGACCCAGCCTATTGCGGCCGCCTAAGGCGAACCAGCCTCGGTCAATTGTTCGAAGTCCTTGAGCAACGAGCGCACCGCGGCCATCCGCGCTTGTGTTGTTGTCCATTGCCCAGAAAAAACGAGTTTCGAATCGGGGCGCAGGCGTAGCCGGTTCGGCCGTGACCGGACCAGCAACATGAGCTGGGCTGGATCGACCGGCGTATCGTCCCGGAACGTTAAAACCGCGCCCTTCGGACCGGCGTCTAGTTTTGCAACGCCATAGGCTTTACAGGCCGCTTTCACGGCGGCGACCTCGAGAAGCTGGCGCGTTTCATCCGGCAACGGACCAAAGCGGTCGATCAGTTCTGCAGCGAATGATTCCCGGTCTGTATCGGTATCGATGTCGGCTAGACGCCGGTAGAGCGATAAGCGGACAGTCAGATCTTCAACATATGTCTCAGGGATCAGGACGGCCGCGCCGAGATTGATCTGCGGCGACCAGTCATCGGCCACATCCTCCTCACCATCGCCGGCTTTCAGAGCGGCCACTGCGTCCTCGAGCATCTGCTGGTAGAGTTCAACGCCCACTTCGCGAATGTGCCCCGATTGCTGGTCACCAAGCAGGTTTCCGCCGCCGCGCATGTCGAGGTCATGGCTCGCCAATTGGAAACCGGCGCCAAGACTATCGAGCGATTGCAGGACTTTAAGCCGGCGTTCTGCCGACGGCGTCATGAGTTGGTCTCGCGGTGTTGTCAGATAGGCATACGCCCGGACTTTCGACCGGCCGACCCGCCCACGCAGCTGGTAAAGTTGGGCGAGGCCGAACATGTCCGCCCGGTGCACGATCAGGGTGTTCGCGCGCGGGATGTCGAGCCCGGACTCCACTATTGTCGTCGAGAGGAGGACATCGAATTCCCCCTCATAGAACGCGGTCATAATGTCTTCGAGTTCGGTCGCGCCCATCTGGCCGTGAGCCACAACGAATGAGACCTCCGGCACCTGTTCGGTGAGGAACGTCTCCAGGCGATCAAGATCGGCAATCCGAGGCGCGACGAAGAAGGCCTGGCCGCCGCGATACTTTTCGCGCA
>JBCAWP010000372.1:0-1828 GCA_038534535.1 Pseudomonadota bacterium | reverse complement strand
TTTGAGATAGTCCTTCATGGTGCTCGCTCCCTTGGAATTTTGCTCTGGTTTCCGCGGAGACTATACAGGCCGCGCCCCGGTTTCGTGAAGACTTGACGTAGGGTGAGGGGAAACTCGCGCGAATTTCAGATGCATAGCGGGCGCCGGCACGCCATAGTGACGTCATGAACCCGCTTCCGATTGCGCCGGACACCGCCGAGGCGTTCGAACTCATCGAAGAGATTGATGCGGCCCAACTGGTCAGAAGCTGGCGGCAGGACTGCGGGATCGATGTGGCGCGATTGTTCGCGGGGGTCTCGACGCTTCATCTTTTGCGGGACCCAAAGACGGGCCAGCTTTGGTTTGATCCTCCCATCATCGGAGACACGGCCTTCTACCAGGCCCTTCGCGCCTATGAGTGGTATCACCCCGCGCGCAAGCAGGAGCATGTCCTTGCCGCAACGCTCGTTCGGCCTGGCCAGTCTGTTATCGATATCGGGGCCGGCACGGGCGCATTTGCCTGCGAAGTGCGCCGCGCCGCCTATACGGGCCTCGAAACCGACCATGAAGGTGCGCGCACGGCCAGGGCCCATGGACACAATGTGCTTTGCCTGACAATGGCGGCTTACCAGAAACAGAGTTTTTCGGCGCCCGTCGACGTCGCGACCGCGTTCCAGGTGCTCGAACATGTCGCCGATCCGGATGCGTTCTTGCGCGAGATGAGCGGGCTTGTCCGCCCGGGCGGCCGGATCATCATTGGGGTCCCCGATGCGGCGTCCTATGTGGCGCGCCTTCCAGACTTTGTTCTGAATGCCCCGCCCCACCATGTCTCGTGGTGGACCGAAGCGGCGCTCTCGGCGGCAATGCGCCGCGCGGGTCTCATCGTGCGCCGCACATTTCGCTTTCCCGTCGAACCCTGGGAACGCCAGCTTTGGTGGATGGCGAAAGTCTCGGGCCAAACGGGCCGTCATTTCGGCCGAGCGCTCCGGGCAAAGAAGGTCGCGAGCTTTGGTCTGTCCTACTTGCTTCAAGGGTGCCCGATGCCGCACGGCGCGCTCGGATCAACCCTGTTGATGACGGCACGTAAGCCAGCGTAAAAGCGGTCCATCGCGCGCCCGGGGGTTTCGATGGATGACCGTTTCGCTGCCTTCCGGCATTTGTCTTTTCGGCGATACTTTACCTCTCGATTTCTGACAGCCTTTTCGGTCCAGATCGTCTCGGTGTCTGTCGGGTGGCAGATCTATGATCAGACCCAGAACGCCGCGCTGCTCGGATGGATTGGGCTCGTCCAGTTTTTGCCGGCGCTTTTGCTCGTCGTGGTGACCGGCGTGACGGCAGACCGTGTCGGGCGGCGGCTCGTCATGGGCTCGGCCATCATCGTTGAGATGATTTGTGCCGCAGCGATCCTCATTTTGGCCGCCCTTCAGCAGTTCAATCCGGTCTGGGTGCTGGCCATCCTCACGGTCTTCGGCATTGCGCGCGCTTTTCTATCGCCAGCCTCGGCCTCCCTTGCCGTGAATATTGTTCCGGCGGAAGACTTTCCGAACGCGGTTAGCTGGACCTCGTCTTCCTGGCAGATGGCAGCCGTTCTCGGACCGGTGGCGGGCGGGCTGCTTTACGGGCTGTCGCCGATGGTTGCCTATGGCACAGCCGTCATGGTGCTGACGATCTCGGCAAGTTTGATTTTCTCAATCCCGAAACCGAACCAGGTCCGCCATGCCGAACCGCCGGGGCTGTCAAGCGTCCTCGGCGGCTTTTCCTATGTGTGGAAGGAGAAGATTATCCTTGGGGCCATCTCGCTTGACCTCTTTGCCGTGCTCCTTGGCGGCGCGGTCGCGCTGATGCCCGT
>JBCAWP010000371.1:0-1854 GCA_038534535.1 Pseudomonadota bacterium | reverse complement strand
GGCCAAAACCAAGGAATTGGCCGGCGAGAAGAGCATGGTCGTCCATGTGCTGGATTGCGGCCTACCACCTGACACCTTTGACCTGATGGTTACGCCGGCCCACGACGAAGTCTCTGGCGCAAATGTCATCTCGACCATTGGGTCACCTGCGTATTTCGCGGCAGATGATATTGAGGCGGCGGGGCTTGCCTTCGCAGACCTCGCCGATGAGCGCCATCAAAACGCGGTCGTTGTCCTCGGCGGAGATTCAAAAACACACACATTCGACAAAGCGGCGATTGAGCGGATGGACGCCCATTTGAGGTCCGTGGCGGCATCCTCTTGGCGGCTGCGGATCACTTGTTCACGTCGCACGCCAGTGGCCGCGCGCGCCCATTTCCGGGCCCTGGCCGATGAGATCGGTGCCCGGTTCTGGGAAGGACCATCCGATGGCCCCAATCCCTATCTCGCCTGGCTGATCTTTTCCGATGCGGCGATCGTTACCGAGGACAGTGCCAATATGCTGTCCGACGCCGCCTATTTCGGTCTGCCGATCCATATTGCGCGGCTCACTGGACGATCTGAAAAGTTCGATCGCTTACACCAGAGTTTTATTGACCGTGGCGCGGCCCGCTGGCTCCATGGGTCCATCGAGACCTGGACCTATGACCCAATTCGCGAGGCCGATCGTGTCGCGGATGCGATTGTTCAGTCCCTGCTGGAGCGTTATCCGCAGCCGGATATTCCGCCAACTGACACCGTCGCGCCAGACTGGATGGGCTGACAACACTCAGTCTTCGCGGACAAGCTCAAACAGAACAGTCACATCGGCGCGAAGGTCCAATTCGCCAGCCGCGATGGGCGAGGCGGCTGAGACACCCGCCTCGGCACGCGCCATCATCAATGGCATGGGCGGCGGCGCGCCGCCTTCTGCAATCGACACGATGCGCGCCACGCGATAACCGGCGGCCTCGGCATAAAGTTCTGCCCGTGCAAGTGCCGCTTCCATCGCAAGGCGACGTGCTTCGTCGCGCGCTTCGGAATCGTCTTCTAGCCCAAATGTGATGCCGTTCAGCGTATTTCCGCCCGCTTCGACAAGCGCATCAATCGTCTCGCCGAGGGCTTCTAGGTCCGTGATTCTCGCGGTCACGGTGTTTGTCGCCGTATAGCCGCTGAGCCTTGGCGCTCTGTCGCGCGGATAGTTGTACTTCGGCGAGATGTTGAAATTGCTCGTTTGGATATCTCTTTTCTCAACGCCTGCTCGCTCGAGCGCCTCGAACACGCCTGTCATGCGTTCAGCATTCTCCGCAAGTGCGTTAGCGGCCGTCTCGGCCTCTGTCTCGACGCCCGCCGATATGTGCGCAATGTCGGGTTCGCGAACGACAGTCCCCGTCGCTGAGATTGAGAGGGTCGTCTCGGGCTGGATCGAATTCGCATTCGCGCGTTCGATGCGAATTTCCCGTTCGATGCGTTTGGGCTCTTGCCCCTCGGCAGCGCCCGCGGGCAGCGTGAGCGTGGCGAATATGGCAGCAGCTGCGATCAGCCGCGGGGTGAAGGTGTCCATGGTTGCGTCTCCCTGTCGATCGCCCTAACAGATACCGGTATCGTGCGGTGATCAAGACAGGTTACCCGATGCGCTATACGGGCCTGTAGCTCAGTTGGTTAGAGCGGACCGCTCATAACGGTCTGGTCGGGGGTTCAAGTCCCTCCGGGCCCACCACTCTATTTTCATCATGCGCCGTTCGAGCGAAACCTGCGCTGGGTTGGGCGATTGGGGCCGTTTGATGCCGACATTGATTTTGAGCCAGCATATCTTAATGCTATCGATTAATTTGAGTGTTGATCTGACCGCTATCCCGCGAGAGTTCCTAGGTG
>JBCAWP010000370.1:0-1858 GCA_038534535.1 Pseudomonadota bacterium | reverse complement strand
CGGCCTTATCGCCATCGGTCACAACGTCTTCCCGCATCGGCAGGCGCGTCTCAACGACAGACGTCATGGGGTCGACGCCCTCAATGTCCACCTCATTGAGCTGGTCGATCCACCCCAGGATCCCATTGAGTTCGTCGACCAAATTGTCCAGCCGGTCATCGGTCACGGCAATCCGTGAGAGCCGGGCCACTTTGCGGACATCGTCTTTCGTGACGCTCATACTGCTTGTGTCTCCTCAAAATCGTCCCGAGCGATACTTGTCCCTGCACTGGCGATCAAGCGGCAAGTCCTGTATGGGCGCGCCATGGCGCTAACTGACATTGATGACCTGCCCGCCACCGGCGCCCTGATCGGCATAGATCCAGGGACGAAGACGCTCGGTATCGCCGCTACCGATGCGCTTCGGCTCATCGCCAGCCCCGTAACGACGATCCGCCGAACGAAACTGGCAGCTGACCTGTCAGCCCTGTTTGAACTCTATGATCAGAGAAATGCAGCGGCCCTGATCGTCGGGCTCCCCCTGAATATGGACGGTAGCGAGGGCCCACGCGCGCAATCTGCCCGCGCCTTTGTGCGTAATGTCCTGAAGGCGCGCGATATTCCGATCGCCCTCCAGGACGAACGCCTATCCTCTGCCGAAGCCGAGCGAGCCATGCTTGAGGCAGATCTCTCACGCGCGCGCCGCGCCGAACTCATTGACGCGTCTGCTGCCGCCGTCATCCTTCGCGCGGCGATCGAGCGGTTCGGATAGGCGCATGCCTCGCTTGGATGGGACTGCAAGCATCCACTTCGTGAGGGCACCCCTTGCCTCATTTGGCAACGCGGCCTAAACCCGCGCAAATTCAGGACGCTGAGACCATGCCGGCCACGCCGACCGAATACAGTTTCACCCACCGCCATCTCCTCGGGATCGAGGGTCTTCACCCCTTGGATCTAACCCATGTACTCGACCTCGCAGCCGAATATGCTGCGTTGACGCGGGACCGCCAGACACCAGCGCCGACACTCGCGGGCAAGACTGTCGTCAATCTCTTCTTCGAAGCGTCCACGCGAACCATGTCTAGTTTCGAGATCGCCGCGAAGCGCCTCGGGGCCCACGTGGTGAACATGCCGGTGGCGGCGTCTTCGGTAAAAAAGGGCGAAACGCTTATCGATACGGCGGTGACCCTCAATGCCATGCGCCCCGATGCTCTGGTCGTACGCCATTCCGCGTCGGGGGGCGTGAAACTCCTCTCCCGCAAGGTCGATTGCGCGGTGATCAATGCTGGGGACGGGACCCATGAACATCCGACACAGGCGCTGCTCGATTGCCTGACCATCCGCAATCATTTCGGCCGGATCGAAGGCCTGACCGTCACAATCTGCGGTGATATCGCCCATAGCCGCGTCGCCCGCTCCACCTGCATGGCGCTGCATTTGCTCGGTGCGAGGGTGCGCTTGGTCGCGCCAAAGACGCTGCTGCCGACCGGCACAGAGACCTGGGGTGCCGAATATGCGACAACGGAGTTCGACGCGGCCCTCGAAGGTGCAGACATCATCATGATGTTGCGTCTTCAATTGGAGCGTATGGATGGAGCCTACTTGCCAAGCCGGCGAGAGTATTTCCGGTTTTACGGCCTAACCGAGGAGCGCCTCGCTCGCGCGGCAGGCGACCAGCACCGCCTCATCATGCACCCTGGGCCGATGAATCGTGGGATCGAGATCGAGAGCGGTGTCGCCGACGGGCCACAGTCTGTGATTACCGAACAAGTCGAGATGGGCGTCGCCGTGCGAGAAGCTGTCCTCCACTTATTGGCGGGGACGTCGGAATGAGCGAAGTCCTGATCAAGACAGCCCGCTTGCTGGACCCCACATCCGG
>JBCAWP010000369.1:0-1859 GCA_038534535.1 Pseudomonadota bacterium | reverse complement strand
GGATTGCGGCCGTCCACATGACACGTTTTGGCCCCACTGTGGCGGTGCCGCTTCGAGCAGAGACCGCCAATCCGTTATTTCGGCCGATGCGATTGGGCGCGCCCACCGCCACCTACTCCGCAGCAGCGGGAAGGTCAGCGGCCGAAAGGTCCGTATACCGTCTCAGGTGATGGTCAATGTTGCCGAACTCGGCATCGATCATCGTCAGGCGTTTAAAGTAATGGCCCACCGCAAGCTCCTCGGTCATGCCCATGCCGCCATGGATCTGGACCGCTTCCTGGCCGATAAAGCGTCCCGCTTGTCCGATCTTGACCTTCGCCGCGCTCGCCGACAGCCGGCGGCTTGTTTCGTCTTCGTCAAGGCGCAGCGTCGCCATATAGGTCATCGAAATCGACTGTTCGTGTTCCATGAACATATCGACCATCCGGTGTTGTAGCACCTGGAACTTGCCGATGGGCACGCCGAACTGCTTGCGCGTCTTCGAATACTCGACCGTCATTTTGTGGGCGACACCCATCGCGCCGCAGGCTTCAGCACAAATGGCAGCAACGGCTTCGTCCGCAATGCGCTCGACGAGCTGTAGGCCGCCATCAACCTCGCCAATGACAGCGTCTGCGCCAACGGATACATTTTCGAAGTAGACCTCGGACGCCCGGCGACCGTCGACTGTCGGATAATCCCGCGTCGTGACGCCGTCGGCGTCTTTCGCCACGATGAAGACGCTCACGCCATTTTCATCGCGCCGTCCGCCAGCGGTCCGCGCGGTGACGATCAAATGGCTGGCCCAAGGCGCGCCAATAACAACGGCCTTTTGACCGTTGATGACAAAGCCCTCTCCGCTCTTTTTGGCCGTCGTTTCGAGGTCTGCCAGATTGTAGCGGCCGCGCGGTTCGGCATAAGCGAAAGCGAAAACACGCTCACCGCCCATTATAGCTGTGAGGTGCTCTTCTTTCTGGGCCGCGGTGCCGGCATGTTTCAAGAATCCACCGGCGCAAACAATGGTTGGCAAGTAAGGCTCAATGACCAGACCCTTACCAAACTCTTCCATGACGACCATGGCGTCGACGGCGCCGCCACCGAGGCCACCATCTTCTTCGCTGAAGGGCGCCATGAGCAGCCCAAGCTCGGCAAACTGTGCCCAGATCTCCGGGCGCCAGCCGCTTTCGGAGGCGATGACGGCACGCCGCGTATCAAAATCATATTTTTCGCGAACCAGCCGGGATAGCTGGTCGCGGATCATCGTCTGTTCGTCGGTGAAGTTAAAGTCCATTTGCGTTCCTCCTCGCCGGGTCCCGCTCGGTCGCGAAGAGACAGGGCCGGTCTTCTCATAATCCCGATATCCTGTCTTAATCGGTCTGCCAAATGGCGCAATGCCTCACCTCGCGTGAGATGCAATGACGTGCCTGTTAATACGGGAGTTTTTAGCTAGTTTCGCGCAACAATGCGGCGCAATTTCCAAGGGCGGTCAGGTCGAGCGCGTCGGCGGCATCCGTCGAAACCGGCGAAAAGACTTCGATCGCGGTGTCACCTGCGCCATCGCCCCAATTTAGCTGGACCGGCGTATGCCATTTCAGCGACACCGTCATATCCGTACGGTGATCACCGACGACGGCGGTCACGGCCTGCGCTGGGTTTGTCCCGTCGATCTGAGAAATCGTATAGGGTATCGGCTCGCCGACAATGTAAGTCGAGTTGTATTGATCCGTGAGGCTGAGCGAACGACCCGATTGCAGCGGCCAAAAGGATTGGAGGCGCAGTCGCTCCTCAGTCGAGGGCATATCGGACGCGCAGGATGCGATATGAAA
Source organism: Pseudomonadota bacterium (assembly GCA_038534535.1). GTDB lineage: Bacteria > Pseudomonadota > Alphaproteobacteria > Caulobacterales > Hyphomonadaceae > CALLCD01. The sequence goes on along the minus strand of JBCAWP010000369.1, from coordinate 54 downwards.
GCCGGCAAACTCAGCAAAATAGTTATAGGGTGCCTCTTCATCCCAAGTTAGATC
>JBCAWP010000368.1:0-1862 GCA_038534535.1 Pseudomonadota bacterium | reverse complement strand
CCGAGAATGGCCTTGCCAGCAAGTGCCCTCGCAGCCGTCTTTTTGGCTCTTAATATCGGAGCAGCCGGCGCGGACGCGTCGTTCGTGGATTCCCTTTTCGGGTTGCCCGACACCGATCCTCAAATTGAGACGCTTCTTTTCGAGGCTCTCCTATGACGCCGAATTCCAGCGCCCTGGCGAAAATCATTGGCCTCTTCTTGGTCACGCTCGTGATTGGGGCCGTCATGGGTGCGGCGATCACTGGACACTATGTCCGTGCCCGCATCGATAAGATCTCGAGTCTTCGCGAGCCGGAGGGGTTTATGCGAGAAGTCATGAACGTCATTGGCTCCGATGATCCTCAGCAGATCGCGCAAATTGAGCCAATCGTCTGGCAATATAGCGAGGAGTTTACCCAGGAGATCGATACGACCCGGCGGGACCTCATCAATATTATCGACCGACTGGGTCGTGAGTTAGAACCACACCTAACAGAAGATCAGCGCCAATCGCTCGTCGCGCGGCGGGCTGCACTGCGTGCTCGCATCTCCGACCGTATAGGCGAAGCTCTGCCGGAGCCCGGAAACTAGAACGGAGCAACAAAAAAGCCCGCGTCAAACAACGCGGGCTTTTGATTGTTTTGAGAGCCTTGGATTAGCTATAAATCTCGAAAAGACCAGCTGCGCCCATGCCGCCGCCAATGCACATGGTGACAACGCCCCATTTGGCGCCGCGGCGCTTGCCTTCCAGGAGCAGTGAGCCGGTGCAGCGCGCTCCGGTCATGCCGAAGGGGTGGCCGATGGAGATCGATCCGCCGTTCACATTATATTTCTCAGGGTCGATACCGAGCGTGTCGCGGCAATAGAGGCACTGGCTCGCAAAGGCTTCGTTCAGCTCCCACAGATCAATGTCGTCGACTTTCATGCCGTGGCGCTCAAGGAGGCGCGGCACGGCCTTTACAGGGCCAATGCCCATCTCGTCCGGGTCAACGCCGCCGACATTGAAGCCAACGAAACGGCCGAGCGGTTCAATCCCGCGCTTTTCAGCCTCTTTCGCTTCCATAAGTACGAGCGCTGCGGCACCGTCCGACAATTGGGACGCATTCCCAGCGGTGATGTATTGGCCTTCCTTGACCACCTGGCCGCCTGAGAAGACGGGCTTTAGCCCTGAAAGGGCTTCGAAGGTCGTGCCAGGACGGTTGCATTCATCGCGGTCGACCGTGACTTCTTGCAGCGTTTCTTCACCGGTTTCCTTATTGACGAGTTTCATGGTCGTGGTGACCGGCACGATTTCCTCAGCCATATATCCCGCCTGCTGGAAGGCGGCCGTCCGGCGCTGGCTCTCAACTGAGTACTCGTCTTGGTACTCGCGGGAGATGTTGTAGCGGTCTGCCACGATTTCAGCCGTCTCGATCATGGTCATCCAGATCGCCGGCCAGGTCTTCATCAGCTCTTCTTCGGTATAGTGATGAAGGTTCATATGCCCGGAGCGCGACACCAATGAGAGGCTTTCCACACCGCCGCCGATTGTGACGTCCGCGCCTTCATTGATGATCGTGTGGGCTGCATTTGCCACCGCCTGGAGACCCGATGAGCAGAACCGGTTGATCGTCGCGCCGGATGTCGAGGAGGGGCAGCCGGCCCAAAGCGCCGCATTGCGGGCGATATTGTGCCCCGTCGCGCCTTCGGGCTGGGCCGAGCCGAGATAGACGTCTTCAATCGCGTCAGGTTCAATGCCCGCGCGCTCCAGGGCGCCTTTGATGGCCGAACCGGCCATTGTGATGCCGTGGGTGTTGTTAAAGGAGCCGCGACCGGTCTTGGCAAGACCTGTTCGGGCGGTGGAAACGATAACGGCTTCACGCATGGGGGCACTCCCTTAGACAC
>JBCAWP010000367.1:0-1928 GCA_038534535.1 Pseudomonadota bacterium | reverse complement strand
AAGCACCTCGTCCAGTTGGCGGAACTTATCTTCGAACGTTCCCTTGGTTTGCTTGATCCCTTGGGCCGACGCCCCGAGACCGACCAGGGTGACAAGCATTGTGAGCATCAACAGACGCATGGAAAACTCCAACTTTTCAACTTAGTTCTGTTTGATCGTGCAGATGACCGACTGTCAATCTGAACATCTAACGAAGAGTTCAGATATCGCGTAAGGTTCGCTTTAGTGGGGAATTCGCGGCTCAAGATGGTCGGAAACCGGTGGCCGACGCCGCCAATAATTGAATAATTAGAACCGCACTCGCTCCGTGCGCGAACCGCACAGGCGCCGGCGTCATGTCTAGCGTGCTAAGCGCGCGCCCGCTCGGCGAAACCACTCAAGCGTTGCCGCGTAGTGCGCTTCCCCCCAAAAGGAGATGAATTTCTGGGTTCCGAGATCGGCCCTATTTTCGAGGGCGCGGATGCGACTGACGACGAAGTCTTCCGTGAGCGAAAGGCCGCATTTCACGGTGATACAATGCTCCCACTCTTCATAGGTCGTCGGCGTTGAACTCATCGCTGTGTCTCTTCATCCCGATTTGTTGTTCGCCGACCATGGCGTGAATTGGTCGCGCTTGTCACCCACATCCAGCGTCAATTTTAAGCGATCTCTTGGCGTCTCCAGAGCGGAAACGGATCCGGTATGTCGGTAGCCTCGAAATCAGCGTCCGCAGGCATCAATGCGGCATCCAGGCGCGCTGTTAAGGCCTCCCAATCAATCCCGGCCCCGATAAACACCAGCTCTTGGCGACGGTCGCCCCACGGCTCTTGCCAATGGGTTTTCAGATAGTCATGGAGGCCAGAGCTCTCAGGCCAGCGTTCTTCCGGCACTGACGCCCACCATGTTCCGAGCGGCGCAATGCTCGATAGCGAGCCGGCGAGTGAGAACTCAATCAGCCATTCCGGTCTGGTGACGACCCAAAAATGTCCTTTCGCTCGGATGACCCCCGGCAGCGCGCCGTTCAGCAGATCGTGGATGGCTTGCGGGTGGAAGGGCCGGCGCGCGCGGTAGGTGTATGACACGACGCCATATTCTTCGGATTCAGGCACATGGTCGGCGAAGCCATATAATTCTTTGGCCCACATCGGGTGGGTTTCTGCCTTCTCGAAATCAAACAGGCCGGTATCGAAAATTTTCGACGTCGAGACATCTGAATAATTGGCTTCGACAATCTCGGCATCCGCATTGAGGCTCCGGATGATTTTACGCGCCGCGTCCACCTCCTGTGGGGTGGCGTCATCGACTTTGTTGAGCACGACAATGTCAGCGAACTCGATTTGGTCGGTTAGCAGGTGAACCAGTGTGCGGTTGTCTTCGTCGCCAAGGACCTCACCGCGGTCGCGGAGAAAGTCATGGCTTGAATAGTCTTTGAGGAGGTTCACTGCGTCGACAACGGTCACCATGGTGTCGATGCGGGCAATATCTGAGAGGCTTACGCCGTGTTCGTCGCGGAAGTCGAACGTCGCTGCAACGGGAAGCGGTTCGGATATACCGGTGGACTCGATCAGGAGATAATCGAAGCGACCTTCTTCTGCGAGACGGCGCACTTCAGCTAGCAAGTCGTCGCGAAGCGTACAGCATATGCAGCCATTGGACATCTCAACGAGGGTTTCATCGGTTCGGCTGAGTTCTGCGCCAGCCCGGACGAGATCCGCATCGATGTTGACCTCCGACATATCATTCACAATCACGGCGACGCGCCGGCCCTCGCGATTGTTCAGGACGCGATTGAGCAATGTGGTCTTTCCGGCGCCCAAGAACCCCGAGAGGACGGTGACGGGAAGGCGGTCCGAAGTGGTAGTCTCGGCGGTCGTCATTGGCTGATGGTCTCCTGAGCGAATTCGATACTTAGTCGTAGGCCGCACTCGAGAAGACCGCAATGGTATATC
>JBCAWP010000366.1:0-1931 GCA_038534535.1 Pseudomonadota bacterium | reverse complement strand
GAGTATCAGCGCCGCATCCTCGGCCAGCCTCGCATGGTCGCCAAGGAGGATGAGCGGACGATCAAGACCGCTGTCCGCCGCCTGCTGGATCGCTTGGAGCATATCTGGGGACGCTGACTGCGTGTCGACGAGGAGCGGGTCGAAGCCGTCTTCCACCGACCGAAAGGGATAGGGGCGGATGTCCTGCGTCTTCAGCCGGCTGCGAATCATGTCGAGGCGCGGGCTCGTGGCGGCCAGTTCAATTGGTGTGTTCAGATAATCATCGAACGCCATTCGCGAATCTCATCTCTTATTACGCCGGGACAGGCTTTATTTTGCGAGGCAGCGTCTTAATGTCCGGTTTACCAAGGACGGCGCGCAGAGGGCAGGCGTGTGAAAAGAGAGACTGAGAGGACACACAATATGGCGCAGGGACCTTTGAACGGCGTGAAATTTGTCGAGTTTGCAGGCATCGGCCCAGGCCCATTTTGCGGCATGCTTCTCTCTGATCTCGGCGCAGATGTGATTCGGATAGATCGGCCGGGGAGCGGCGGCGGTAATCCTGCAGATGTCACCGGGCGCGGGCGTCGGTCGATTGCGCTCGATCTGAAGTCCGAAGCGGACCATGAAAAAGCGCTTCAACTTATGGCCGTCGCGGACGGTCTCTTCGAAGGCTTCCGCCCGGGGGTAATGGAAAGACTAGGCCTTGGACCCGAAGAGGCGCTCAGGCGAAACCCAAAGCTCGTTTATGGTCGGATGACCGGCTGGGGGCAGACCGGCCCGCTGGCCGAAGCCGCCGGCCACGACTTGAATTACATCGCATTGACCGGCGCGCTACACGCCATGGGGCGAAAGGGTGAGCGTCCATCGCCACCGCTTAATCTTGTGGGCGATTATGGCGGCGGCGCGCTTTATCTCGCCTTCGGCCTCTGTGCCGGTATTATTAACGCGCGCGAGACAGGCGAAGGCCAGGTCATCGATTGTGCCATGACGGATGGGGCCGCCTCGCTTGCGAGCATGTTTTTCGGCATGCGCGCCATGGGGGTCTGGACCGATGAGCGCGAAGCGAACCTCCTAGATGGCGGCGCGCATTTCTATGACACCTATGAATGCGCCGACGGACGATGGGTCTCGATCGGATCGATCGAACCGCAATTCTATGCGCTCCTGCTAGAAAAAGCGGGTCTCGATGATCCGGACTTTTCCGCGCAAATGGACCGGTCGAAATGGCCATCCCTAAAGGAGAAGCTCGCGGCCGTTATTAAAACCAAGACCTGTGATGATTGGTGCGCGGTGATGGAAGGGACCGATGTCTGTTTCGCACCCGTCCTCTCAATGGCCGAGGCGCCGGACCACCCCCATAACAAGGCGCGCGAGACATTTATTGAGATTGATGGAGTGGTCCAGCCGGCGCCGGCGCCGCGCTTCTCCAAAACGCCGGGCAAGGTGCAGGGCACTGCGCCAAGCCGCGGCGAACATACCGACGAAATTCTGCGGGATTGGGGCATTGTTACATGATGGCAGCATTGCCCGGCACGACGGGTCGGCGACGTCTTTACCTCATGCGACACGGCTTTGTGGATTATACATCGCGCGAAGTGGTGGAGGCACGTGACCCTTCTATTGCCCGGTTGACCGAACAAGGCCGCGCTGAAGCGCGGGCCGCCGGCGTCGCCCTCAGCGATATTACCTTCGACCTTGCATTGTGTTCAGGCCTCGCCAGAACCCGTGAGACGGCTGAAATTGTTCTGGCCGAGCACCCAGAAGATATAGCGCTCGAAGACGAACCTCGTTTCGAGGAATTGAGAAGCGGGCAGTACATAAATTTTGAAAGCGCCGAACAGCTTGCCGCGACCATGACGTTCCAGTTTGAACAGGCCGGCGAACCTGGAGCGACCTTTCTGGAGGGTGGCGAAGCCTTTCGCGATGCCCATGATCGCATCACCGACGGG
>JBCAWP010000365.1:0-1935 GCA_038534535.1 Pseudomonadota bacterium | reverse complement strand
CCGGCGCTTATGACCTGTTCTCCGCTATGAGCGGGCGGGCGATTTCCCCCGTTGGTCTCGTCCTTGTCACGTTTGCCTTTGCCGTCGCAGAGGCGGTCTACCAAGCGGTCCTCTGGGCAATGCGGAGGGCGACGCGGGATGGGAATATGGCAGCCAGCGAGGCGGTAAGCGCGCCCGAGACGGAAGCGACGAGCGAGGATAATCGCGGCCTCCGCCTGGTGGTGACCGTGCCTGTCTACATCTTCGTCCTCGTTTTTGTGCCGGAATTGGAGGCCTATAAGCGCCTAGTCGCACCGTTCAGCCAGGTGTCGCCCCCCATCGTGACCGCCATCTCAGTGGCCGCGCTTTCGGTCGCCGGCGCCGTTTTATATGCCGTGGCCTACAGAGACGCGCTTGCAGCCACGCCGATTGTCCGCGCCGCAACCGGCGCCCTCTCGGTCGGGATGATTTTTGCCGGCGTCATCAACATTGTTGGCTATGCGGCGCGCTACCAGCCGGAGATTTCCGATCTGGTGCTCATACCCCTCGGATTTGCAGCTGCAGAACTGATTTATTTAGCAATTCTTTGGCGCATGACGCGCGGCCCAGTCGAACTCTGACCGGGCCGAGACGCAAAATGACCTAGCGCGGCGCCATACGGATTGACCCGTCGAGGCGAACATCCTCGCCATTGAAGTACCCGTTACGGCACATCTCCACGGCGAGGGACGCGAACTCATCCGGGTTTCCAAGCCGGGCGGGCATGGGCACAGACGCTGCGAGCGCGGCTTTCACATTGTCCGGTGCGCCCTGCATGAGCGGCGTATCGAATATGCCAGGGAGGATGGTATTGACGCGGATAAACTCGCGCGCGAGATCCCGTGCAATCGGTAAGGTCATGCCGACAACACCGCCCTTGGACGCTGAGTAGGCCGCCTGGCCCATTTGCCCATCTTCCGCCGCGACCGAGGCTGTGTTCACGATCGCGCCGCGTTCCCCGTCGATCGGGTCGAGGCTCATCATGCCTGCGGCCGATTTCGCGATGCAGCGGAATGTGCCGACAAGATTGATCTGGATGATCAGATTGAACTTGTCGATTGGAAAGTGGCGGACCTCGCCGGTCTGCTTGTCCCGGCTCGCCGTCTTGAAGGCGTTGCCGGTCCCCGCGCAATTGATGAGGATCCGTTCCTGGCCAAGGGCCTCACGCACCTTGGCAAACCCAGCATCTACCTCGCCATCATCCATGACATTGACCTTGGCAAACACCCCGCCAAGCTCCCCCACCATCGCCTCGCCTTTTTCTTCATTGAGATCGAAGATCCCAATCTTCACGCCGTGGCTGGCCAATTTTCGGGCAGTGGCGGCCCCAAGTCCTGACGCGCCGCCTGTGATGATTGCCGTGACGGAATCATTGAGTTGCATGTGATCTCTCCCTTGAAGTCGTGGGTTTTGACGATGATTTATAGGAAGGAAACGGAGTGGCCAATGACTAACGCAAGGGCAATAGCGAAACAGGCGGGCGACGAAGATCGTGCAACCCTGCCGCTGGCGCTTGAGCGGAACGAGCGGCGCACACGAAGTGGGTTTCTGCGAAAAACTCTCAAAGTCGCGGGCCGCGTACCCTTCTTGGATGATCTGGCGGCGGCCTATTATTGCGCGACTGACCCCAAAACGCCGATGAAAGCCAAGGGCGTGCTCTTTGCAGCGCTTGCGTACTTTGTGTTGCCGACGGACATGGTGCCAGACTTTGTTGCCGGGCTCGGCTTCACAGACGATGCGACCGTGCTGGCGACCGCCCTCGGCGTTGTTGGGTCGCAAATTCAAGATCAGCACAGACGCGCCGCGCGGCGCTTACTCGGCTTGCCGGAACCGACCCGGCAGGATGTATAGAGGCGATGTGCGGTCGCTTTTTCCGCCACAGCCTGAGTTGGCAAGAATATCGCTGCGCCCTCGGCA
>JBCAWP010000364.1:0-1942 GCA_038534535.1 Pseudomonadota bacterium | reverse complement strand
ATATGCGAAAGCAAACGTCTTCAAGACTTGCCATCTCCACAACAAACACCGAGCCGGCAAAGGTCTCGCCATCATCTGCAAAGATTGGGCCAGCCATGAGAATGTGATCGACATGCGCGCGGGCCCAATCGAGGTGGGCGGCGCGGTTTTCAAGCCTGACGTCGAGTGCGCCGGCCTTGTCGCGGGCATATAGAATGAACTGGGGCATGGGGTCAGAACTCCTCTGTAAACGGCCGATCAAGAAGATTCTCGATCGCCTCTGCCACTGTGACAGCTCGTGAGAGCACGTCGGCCACCGCCGCGCAGATTGGCATTTCAATATTGTACTGTTTGGCGAGAGCCAGAACGCCGGGCGCTGTGGAGACACCTTCCGTAAGTTGGCTCTGGGCTGAAAGTGCCGCATCGGCCGATCCCAGTTGACCGATTGTGAGCCCGAGACTCATGTTTCGAGACTGGCTGGACGAGCAAGTAAGAACCAGGTCTCCAAGGCCACATAATCCGGATAAGGTCGTTTCCCGGGCGCCCATGGCCAGGGCGAGGCGCCGAAGTTCTGAGAAGCCGCGTGCGATCAAGGCGGCGTGAGCCGAACGTCCAAGCCCTAACCCTTCGGTTATACCGCAAGCGATCGCGAGCACGTTTTTCACCGCCCCGCCGATTTCGGCCCCGATGAGATCCGACGTCCAATAGGGGCGAAACGCCGGCCGGCCAATCGCCTCGACAAGGGTGCGCCCAATCGCTTCGTCGGTGCAGGCGAGCGTGACAGCTGTAGGAAGCCCCCGCGCCACGTCGGCGGCAAATGACGGTCCCGATAAGACTGCGGGGCACGCCTGGGGGACGGTTTCCACAAGAACGTCCGCCATCAGTTTCAGCGATCCACGCTCAACTCCCTTGGCGCACATGACCACGGGTGTCCCTGGGGCGATGTGTGCCGCCGCGGCAATTAACGTGTCGCGGCTCGCCTGGGCGGGAACAACGGATAGAATGATGTCGGCTCCGGCGGTCTGTGAGAGGTCCGTCGATGACGGGATCTCGGGTAAGTCTAATCCGTCAAGTCGGGTGGGATGTCCGCGTCCGGATGACAGGGATGCGGCTACAGTTTCGGATCGGCACCAGAGGTTAACCGTCCGCCCGGCCCAAAGACACGTTGCGGCCAGGGCCGTTCCCCAAGCGCCGCCGCCAAGTATGCTTACGCGTTCAAAGTGGAGTGATGGCATGTCATTTGCCTTAACTGGCTGAAGAATTTATAGATCATTCAGATATATCAGCTCGAGAGGAAACGCATGTCGGACGAGACTTGCTGCACACGCTCGCGAATCGTAGAGTCAGCCTGGGAACGCTTTATGCACTATGGCTACTCTAAGACAACTATGTCTGAGGTGGCGCGCGACTGCGATATGTCTGCGGGCAATATCTATCGTTTTTTTGCGTCCAAGCTCGATATTGCTGAGGCAATGGCGGAGAAGTTCAACGCTGCGCGATTTGAAGACTATCGCTCGATCGCCCACAAAACGACCCCGGCCGACGAGCGTTTTTTTGAGTTCTTCCATTTTGCTCTGCATCAGACGTATGAGGCGATCGAAGCAGAAGCCAAAATCATTGAGATCGCCGAGATCCTCCGGAACGAGCGTCCTGAGTTTTTCAATTCGCACCTCGCCAAGGAGCGCGTTTTCTTAGTCAAGATGCTTGAAGATGGCATCGCTGATGGGATCTTCAGACCGCTCGATAATCCAGATCAGGTCGCCGAGATGTTCCAAGCGGCCATGATGAAGTTTCGGTTCCCGCAATCCTATTCGAAGTTACCACTCGATATGCTCGATTACGAGCTCAAAGGCGTTATGACGCTCTTGATCGCGGGAATTTCGCCCGGTGCTACGGAACCCAAATTCTGACGACTGAATATTTTTGAAATCATTCATTGATAATTATTCAGGCGCTGCTATAT
>JBCAWP010000363.1:0-1957 GCA_038534535.1 Pseudomonadota bacterium | reverse complement strand
GTGGATGCCGAAGCGGCCTATGAAGACGGCTTGGCCTGGATCGGCGAGGGGGCCCGCCCCGCGGCACGTCAGTGTACAGCGCTCGCGCTTGTGGCACTCGGGCATGCGGCCGAAGGGGCCATTCGCCTTGAGGAATTGGCCAAAGCAAAGAATACCGGGTCGTTAGAGCAACGCTACATCTATCTCATCCAAGCTGGCCATGCTTGGCTCTTGGCGCAGGACCCGGAGGCGGCGCTGACGGCCTTTGACTCGGCTGGGCAGATTCGCGCTGCCGACCCCGACCTTGCCGCTGATCGCGCGGCTGCACTCATGCGGCTCGGCCGGTGGGAAGAGGCGGGTGAAGCTCTGGACGAGGCGGTCGCCCAGCGCCCTTCCGATGGCGTGTTTCGCAAACTCCGCGCTGAAGTTCATCTTGCCCAGGGTGACCTCGATGCTGCCGAAGCTGATATTTATCAAGCCATCGCCTCGGATGCCGAGGATATCGACGCCTATGTCCTGCGTGGCCGCGTAAACGAAGCCCGTCGGATCCGTGCGGCGGATCCGACGTTTGAGCCAATCATCCGGACGGGCGACGAGTAGAGCCTAGCCCAGCACGCAGGCCGCCAAGCTTTCAGACTCGATTACGCGCATGCGGGCCTGAATGGTTCCAGCCCGCCGCGTGACATACGGCCCTGGCGGATCGAGCCGCCATTTGTTGGGGCTTGGCAGAACGGCGGCCAGCAGCGCGGCGTCTCGTTCGGTGAGCGCGCTTGCTGGCTTGCGAAAGCGCGCCCACGCGGCTGCTTCGGCGCCAAAATGGCCATCGCCCCATTCGGCAAGGTTCAGATATTCCTCCATCACCCGCCGCTTTCCCCAGGCAAAGTCGATAAACACGGCCAGCCAGGCCTCGGCGCCCTTGCGCACCCAGGCACCGCCATTCCAAAGGAAGGCATTCTTCGCCGTTTGTTGCGTAATTGTTGATGCGCCGCGTTGGCGGCCGCCGCGCTCTTTTTCCTCGATGGCTTGACTGACGGCTTCGAGATCAATGCCATCATGGACGCAAAACCGGCTGTCCTCCGCAGCGATAACCGCCCGGACGAGATGGGGGGAGATTTTGTCGATGGGTTTCCAGTCCCGGCGCACCGTGGTGCCCGAGACAGCTTGCTGCGCCATCAATATGCTTCCGGGCGCCGGTAGAAAGCGCAAGGACAGCGCATATACGTGGAACACGACAAAGACCGCGAGCAATCCCCGAATGACCCAGCTAATCGCCTTAAACACGTTGCCATTCCTCGCGAACGTCGACGTCCGCTTCATTTCCTAAGCGCGTCGATTTTTCCGCGACAAACCGGGCCGGATCAAGACGAGACAGCGCCCAGACGGCGGCGCCGCGAACGAGCGGACTATCGTCGCTGAGGCGGTCAATTACAGCAGAGACGAGGTGGGCCGCGCCGCTATTGCCGGCGGCGATCAGCACGTTGCGTACGAACCTATCGCGCCCAATCCGTTTGATTGGCGATCCCGCATAGGCCACGCGAAACGCCGCATCATCGAGGCTGACTAGGTCTTCAAGCGGTGGATTGTCCGTCACGGCGCGCGCTTGAAACGCGGCCTCGCGCGCCGCCGAGGCGAATTTGTTCCAGGGACAAACAGCAAGGCAATCGTCGCAACCATAGATTCGGTTGCCCATCGAGGCTCGAAACTCATTGGGGATCGGGCCCTTATGCTCAATTGTAAGGTAGGAAATGCATCGCCGCGCATCGAGTTGGTAAGGTGCCGGGAACGCGTCCGTGGGGCAAATATCGAGACAGGCGCGGCAGGTTCCACAATGGTCCGTCTCGACTGGGTCTGGATCGAGATCCGCCGTGGTCAGCATCACCCCGAGGAAAAGCCAAGAGCCATGGTCGCGGCTCACAAGGTTCGTATGCTTTCCCTGCCACCCCAGCCCTGATTTCGCCGCGAGCGGTTTTTCCATGAG
>JBCAWP010000362.1:0-1966 GCA_038534535.1 Pseudomonadota bacterium | reverse complement strand
GCAGGCTGAATCTCCAGCGCTACGAGATCAGTGGCAGCGTTGCGCCATTCGGCTCGGTTGTCCTCTGGCAGGCCGTCGATCTTTGCCATCGCAGACTCAAGATGTTGGACGAAGACATGGTCTGACCCGTCTTCAGGCGTCAGGGCGAGTGCTGACGTTTTGATAGTCATACGGTCAAGGCTGAAGCGGGGCGGTAAAACACCGGCCGTCGCATCGGCGCGCAATCGACGGGCCTCGTCTTGGAGGGCGTCCGGGAGACTGGCGAGCCGCGCCAAATATGTCTCGATGTCGCCTTCATCCAGAATTGGATGGCGATTTATCAGAAGATCTGGAACATCGGTCCAGGCTCCGCTCAAATGGTCGGCCGCATAGGGACGGGCATAGCCAAGGGATACGTACCCATGCCCCAGCTGCGACAGGGATACTGCGGTCCGCACGCTACGGCGCATCACGTTGACATGATCGGAGAGCGGCGCGGGTAATGCCGTCGCATCGATGCGGTCCAAAGCCTCCAGGTATTCGAGCCGTTTCAGCCGCGTCCGCTCGAATATTGCCTGGGACCGGTCGTCGATTTCGCGTTCGTGAGCGTATCCGATGACCGTTTCAGGGAGGCCGAGACGGCTCGCGGTCTGAGGTGATCGGTTGAGTTCGTCGGTGGCAATCGCGGTGAGCAGGGCATCCGCCATTCGCGCGGCCCGCCGGGTGTCTGTGACACCCGTGCCGGTATCCTGCGAACATGCCGCTAACAGGAGACAAAAACCGGCCAGACCCAAGACACATCGCCAGTAGAAAGAGTGCGTTTTCACGATTCATATCCCTTCCTGGTTGCCCGTCTGCGCTTAGATCGGGTCAGCCTGCCGGCACGTGGTTGTCCCCCCTAGGCTTATCGGATAATCACCCGCAGAAACCAATGAGGAGTAAACATCGTGGACACACCACAGGGCGTCGGCACCGCCGGTCAGGTCTCTGGCAATGTTTTGTTCTACAAGAAGCCAGAACCGCTTTCGCAGCAGGCACACGGAACCCTCGGGGTCCGCCAGATCGAACAGCCATTCGGCTTTTTGCGCCAGGCGCATGCGGTTCCTGTCACGGTGACGGAGTTCGGCATGGCATCGGTCTGCTATCCGATCATCTTCGTTGGCAATGACCGGACGCCCATCGCAGTCATGGGGATCCGCCAAGGACAAAACCTTTACGTTACCGATGACGGGCGCACCGAGCCAGACGCCTATGTGCCGGCCTTTGTCCGCCGGTATCCATTCGTGTTTGCCGCCGATCAAGAGCAGGATCAGCTACTCCTGTGTATCGACCGGGAAGCACCGATGGTCACCAACCAACCGGAAGTCGCTTTCTTCGAGGGCGACCAGCCGTCGAAATTCACACAGGACGCTATCGAGTTCTGTAAGGAGTTCGAGCGCCAGCGCCGGGCCACGCAGCAATTTGTTGAGCTCGCTAAGAAGCATAATCTCTTCGAAGAGAAATCGATCAGCTTCCAGCCGCGCGATCCACAAGGCAATGAGGCGGGCCCCGCCCAGAAAATTGCCGACTACTTTGCGATTTCTGAGCAACGCCTCAATGAATTGCCGAACGAGGCGTTCATCGAAATGAAGCAGGGCGGCGGCCTAGGCGCTTGTTACGCCCATATGGTGTCGCTTTTGAATTGGCCGCGGACGATTCAACGCGCCCTGCGCATGCCGCAGACCACGGGCGCGGCCTAACACGCTCGACCGCGCACCTAAAGAAAAGGGCAGCTGGTCGTTCAGCTGCCCTTTTTTATGTCGCGGCGCCGGCTGATCACAAGGTAGCGAGCAGGTAATGCGTCTCTAAACGAATTCGACTAAGACACGGATTATGAGGGAAGATTGGCTTCTAGTTAGGTTCGCCAGCCGCGTGCGGTGGCTGTGCGCTTTGCTGTGTGCGGCGAGCCTATTGGCGACAAGTACGGCGGAGCCTGTCGATGGCGGAC
>JBCAWP010000361.1:0-2011 GCA_038534535.1 Pseudomonadota bacterium | reverse complement strand
TGAACACCGTCCCGGCGAAGATTGCGGGTGTGGACCGGATCGTCATGGTCGCGCCAGCGCCGGACGGCGAACTTGCGCCGGCCGTTGCCTATGCGGCCGTGAAAGCTGGCGTCGATGCTTATCACCCCATTGGCGGCGCGCAGGCCGTGGCGGCGCTTGCCTATGGTGCCGGGCGCCTCGACCCCGTCGACAAGATTGTCGGCCCGGGAAATGCGTGGGTGGCGGAGGCCAAACGACAGGTGTTTGGAGCCGTCGGTATCGATACGATCGCCGGACCGTCCGAGATATGCGTCATCGCTGATGCGGATAATGATCCCGACTGGATCGCTGCCGACCTACTCAGCCAGTCCGAACACGACCCATCCTCCCAATCCATCCTGATTGCGCTGGATGCCGACTTTGCAAATGCAGTCGAAAAGGCCGTGCACACCCAATTGAAAACCCTTGCAACCCAAGACCGCGCGGCGAAGGCCTGGGCCAATCACGGGGCGATTATCGTCGCAAGCGATGTGGAAGAAGCGATAGACATCTCCAATATCATTGCACCGGAGCACTTGGAGCTAGCGATCCCCGAGCCCGAGGCCGCCCTTGAGCAAGTGCGCCATGCTGGGGCTGTCTTCCTCGGCCGCTGGTTGCCGGAAGCCCTCGGCGACTATGTCACAGGATCAAACCATGTCCTGCCGACGTCGCGGGCGGCGCGCTTTTCCTCTGGCCTCGGACTTTATGATTTCCTCAAGCGGATGTCCGTGCAGTCGGCGGGGCCAGATGGCTTTGCGGCATTGGCAGACGCGGCGATCCGCCTTGGCGAAGCGGAGAAACTGCCGGCCCATGTGCGGTCTGTGTCCATTCGAACCAATCAGCTCCCAGACGGGCAGGGCGATGGCTGACAACAGGCTCATATCGGTCGAGATCGACGAGGCGAGCCTCGGAGCGAATGGCCCAGATGTTGAGCATGAACGCCGAGTCGCCATCTTCGATCTTTTGGAAGCGAATGTCTTTGCCCTGATTGGGCACGATGCCGGCGGCCCCTATAGGCTGATCCTATCGGAGGTCGACCGCAAGCTGGTTTTCGATATTCGGGATGAAGTGAGCGCACCGGTTTACAGTTACATCTTTTCGCTTTCACCCTTTCGCGGCGTCATCCGTGACTATTTCATGATCTGCGAAAGCTATCATGAGGCGATCCGCGGCTCGACACCGATGCAGATCGAGGCCATCGATATGGCGCGCCGCGGGATCCATAATGAGGGCTCCGATCTTCTTCGTGAGCGGCTGCAGGACAAGATCGATATCGATATAAACACGTCGCGCCGGCTGTTCACGCTGATCTGTGCCCTGCATTCTGCCACAAAAGGACCGACGGCTTAACAGCTGTTGGCTTGCCGGAATGACTTGCGGGGGGTAGCTAGCGCCCCATATCGAGAGCGCGGGCGCTTCACGCCTGTGGTTTCTAAAGGAGGGCCTATGGCCAAAGAAGAACTGCTTGAGTTCAACGGAACGGTCGTTGAGCTTCTGCCAAACGCGACGTTCCGCGTAAAACTTGAGAACGATCACGAAATCATTGCGCACACCTCCGGGAAGATGCGCAAGAACCGTATCCGCGTGCTGACGGGCGACAAGGTTCTGATTGAAATGACGCCCTATGATTTGACCAAGGGCCGCATCACTTTCCGATATAAATAAGTCGATCTCGGCATGGGAGATCGACAGAGGCTTGTGCTGGCGAGTGCCAGCCCGCGGCGTTGGGATCTCCTGGCTCAAATCGGCCTGACGCCGGATGATATTCGGCCATCGGACATTGACGAAACGCCTCTCAAGAGTGAGGCGCCGCGCGCTCTAGCCGTAAGGCTGGCGGTCCAAAAACTAGAGGCGTGCGATCACCGAGACAGTTTTGTTGTGTCAGCGGACACCGTGGTGGCCCTCGGGCGGCGGATCTTGCCAAAGGCCGAAACGTCCGAGGAGGCGCGCGCCTGCCTCGAATTGCTTTCGGGCCGGTCCCACCAGGTGCTCA
>JBCAWP010000360.1:0-2015 GCA_038534535.1 Pseudomonadota bacterium | reverse complement strand
CAAACTGGTCGACGTGGTCCTCCTCCACCATGGGGGCGAACGCCTGGCCGCAACGCCTGCCCAATGGCTGAATGCGGCGGGCGCGGCACGCCTCTTCCACTGGACCGGGACGAAGGGCCAGGATTGTGCGCGTCTCGCACGGATTATGAGCGGGCGCTCCCTCGGAATTGTGCTCTCCGGCGGCGGTGCGCGCGCCTTTGCCCATATCGGCGTGATCCGAGCGATCCGGGAACACGGCCTACCGATCGACTTTGCCGGCGGCACCAGCATGGGCGCGGTGGTTGCGGCCTGTGTTGCCATGGGCTGGGACGATGACGAAATCGACCGGCGGATCCGCAAGGCGTTTGTCGAGTCCAATCCGCTCGGCGATTATACGCTGCCGGTTGTCGGCCTGGTACGCGGCAAGCGCGTCCAGCGGCGCCTGTGCGAACACTTCGGCGACACGACGATTGGTGGCCTGGAGATTCCCTATTTCGCGATCTCGACCAATCTCACCGATGGCGCGTTCCGGGTGCACCGGCGGGGCCTCGTGCGCGAGGCTCTGCGGGCCTCCATCGCCTTGCCCGGCATCCTGCCGCCAGTCGTGAGCGATGGTGAAGTGCTGGTCGATGGCGGCGTGCTGAACAATTTCCCCGCCGATGTGATGAAGGAATTTCACCGCGGCTATACGATCGGCTGTGATGTCTCACGCCAGCGCGCAGGCTTCCCGGGCGACGAGTTCGAGACCCCACCAAACTTCCTGCAATGGGTCTGGAAAAACGGGTTTTCCAGAACCCCGCCGATTGCCTCACTGTTGATGCGGGCCGCGACGGTCTCTGTGGACCCGTCTACGGGCCGCGACCTTACGGATATGTGCATTGTGCCAGAGCTGCGGGATATCGAGCTGCGTGACTGGACCGATTATGACGGCGCCGTCGAGGCCGGATACCAAGCCGCCAAAGAGGCCCTCACTTCAAACCACCAGGGCTTTTTCAAGACACGACCACTGCATCAGCTTGCGGCGGAGTAACGACCGTCCAAGCTAAGACGGTGGTCGTGTCTTGAAAAAGCCCTGGTGGTTTGAAGTGAGGGCCTCTTTGGCGGCTTGGTATCCGGCCTCGACGGCGCCGTCATAATCGGTCCAGTCACGCAGCTCGATATCCCGCAGCTCTGGCACAATGCACATATCCGTAAGGTCGCGGCCCGTAGACGGGTCCACAGAGACCGTCGCGGCCCGCATCAACAGTGAGGCAATCGGCGGGGTTCTGGAAAACCCGTTTTTCCAGACCCATTGCAGGAAGTTTGGTGGGGTCTCGAACTCGTCGCCCGGGAAGCCTGCGCGCTGGCGTGAGACATCACAGCCGATCGTATAGCCGCGGTGAAATTCCTTCATCACATCGGCGGGGAAATTGTTCAGCACGCCGCCATCGACCAGCACTTCACCATCGCTCACGACTGGCGGCAGGATGCCGGGCAAGGCGATGGAGGCCCGCAGAGCCTCGCGCACGAGGCCCCGCCGGTGCACCCGGAACGCGCCATCGGTGAGATTGGTCGAGATCGCGAAATAGGGAATCTCCAGGCCACCAATCGTCGTGTCGCCGAAGTGTTCGCACAGGCGCCGCTGGACGCGCTTGCCGCGTACCAGGCCGACAACCGGCAGCGTATAATCGCCGAGCGGATTGGACTCGACAAACGCCTTGCGGATCCGCCGGTCGATTTCGTCATCGTCCCAGCCCATGGCAACACAGGCCGCAACCACCGCGCCCATGCTGGTGCCGCCGGCAAAGTCGATCGGTAGGCCGTGTTCCCGGATCGCTCGGATCACGCCGATATGGGCAAAGGCGCGCGCACCGCCGCCGGAGAGCACAATTCCGAGGGAGCGCCCGCTCATAATCCGTGCGAGACGCGCACAATCCTGGCCCTTCGTCCCGGTCCAGTGGAAGAGGCGTGCCGCGCCCGCCGCATTCAGCCATTGGGCAGGCGTTGCGGCCAGGCGTTCGCCCCCATGGTGGAGGAGGACCACGTCGACCAGTTTG
>JBCAWP010000359.1:0-2017 GCA_038534535.1 Pseudomonadota bacterium | reverse complement strand
CCGACGCGTCGTAACCGTACGCTTTTAAACCTCGGCGCGTCGGTGAGAATATCCGAAACGGGGGGTCTTCCGGCCGGAAGAAGGCCCGGGGCGGCGGCTCAAAAGTGGCGATACCCAGCGGCGCATCTCCCACCGAGGCGGCCTGGATCACGGCACGGTGCCCGCCGTGTATGCCATCAAAGTTCCCAAGCGCGACCGACAGCCCGCGGGCCTCGGCTGGTAAGTCTCGATAGTCAGCATAGACTGCCATGGGCGGACGGCTTTCTACCCCTCTTTGCTCGGCGCGACGACTTGCGCTTCGCCGGTGATCACGCGTTTGCCGTCAACGATGCACGACACATTCAATGTGACCCGGTTCCCGCGATCAACCTTCTCGGCAACTTCAGCGCGGACAGTGACTTCATCTCCAATAAAGACCGGGCGCCGAAAACGCATCGACAGGCCCGTGAAAATCGCGCCGGGGCCTGGGAGATTGTTGCCAAGTATCCCGGAGATGTAGCTCGCGGTCAGGGCGCCATGGGCGATGCGTTTACCGAAGACGGTTTTGGCGGCAAACTCGTCATCCATATGTAGTGGGTTATAGTCGCCCGAGACATCCGCGAACTTCACAATGTCTTCCTCGGTGATCGTATGCACGGTCTCATGCGCCATGCCGATTTCCAGGTCTTCATAATACTTAGTCGCGCTTGTGGCCGTCATCGGGTCCTATCCGTCGTATCAGATTTCATAATCGGGTTGTGAAAGCAGGCTCATAGACTGCTTACGGCTGTGCAGGCAATTGATTACCAGCGGAGCGCTGCCTGTGCATACCGCGCGCGCACACCCTCGCCCCGCAGAAATCTGATGGTTTCTTGTTGAAAGACCTCGGGCTCGTATTGGGCCAAACCGGACCCCACATAAAGCGCATCAATGCCCTCGCGATTGGCGCCGGCAATGTCGGTAATCGGTCCGTCACCGATGGCAAGAATGCGGTCATTCGTGGCAAGCGGCCCGAGTTTTGACAGCCGGTCTCGCGCAAGATCATAGATCGCGGCATGGGGCTTTCCGGGATAAATCACCTCGCCTCCCAATCGCTCATAAATCCGGGCCAAAGCCCCCGCGCACCAGACCAGCCGGTCTCCCACGCGGACTTGAATATCCGGGTTGGCGCAGACGAGTGTCAGTCCCGTGTCGGCCACTTCTGCTAGCTCGCCTTGATAATCTTCAGGATTATCGCGCTCCTGGTCACGCAGGCCCACCAGCAGGCCAAGCTTTGCCTCGTCAGCGCGCTCGACGAAATTGAGGTCTAACCCCTCGAAGAGATGCCGGTCATGTTCCCATCCCCCATCGCTGCCGAGGCGCCAAATCGGCACGTCCCGGTGTTGTAACAGGACGGCCCGCGTCGCATCGCCCGAGGACACGCAATCATCGAAGGCGGCGTCGGGTATGCCAAGTGGTTTGAAGTAGCGCAGCACTTGCGCCTTCGGGACCGGCGCGTTCGTGATCAGGCAGACACGACCCCCACCGGCCCGAAATCGCACCAACGCATCGCAGGCTGCGTCAAACCCCTCCCTACCATTATGGATAACGCCCCAGACATCACAGAGGATCGCGTCGTACTGACCGGCGATGTCTTTAAGGCCGGGTAGGAAAATCAGGTCTTTGCTCATGGGCGGCACGTAAGCCGCAGACCTTGCGGGGTCAATTGTTCAGAACGCGAGGCATCAAACTCAGTGCAGCGCAACGCCTTTCAGCGTGATCCGGTGCATGTACCGACGTTGTCCGTGATAGTCGTTCAAAGCCCAGTGCCACGTAGACCTGTTGTCCCACATGGCGATGGACCCTGGTGCCCATTCGAAGCGATAGGCAAACTCTGGCTGCATACAGTGAACATATAATCTCATGAGCAGGGCGCGGGCTTCATCGGGATCCATCCCGACAATACCGGTTGTGAAGGCTGGGTTCACATAGATCGACTTGCGACGCAGGATGCTGTCCACCCCGTGGCGCTTGCTCATCCTGAAACGGGCCGCAAGTC
>JBCAWP010000358.1:0-2023 GCA_038534535.1 Pseudomonadota bacterium | reverse complement strand
ACCGTCGGTCCAGGATTATCTGCCGTTTCCGTAAAGGCGAGTGTCAGGCCCAGTTGACCGAGCTGTTCATCGGTCAATGGCAGATAATCCTGGACCGACGGTTACGTTCCGAGCACTCGTCGCTGGCGAGCAGCGTGAATGGACCGGCCGTGTCGTCCGCACCGCTGCGGCCCTCAATAGTCAGACCCGCCTTATCAACGTCATCGGTGTCATCGAAGATCCTTATGGCGCCGGTGCGGACGATGGCACGCCAATGGCGCCCGGTCTCTTCGTCACGGCGGAAATCGAAGGCCGGACGATCAACGATATTCTCTGGGCACCTCGCGCGTCTTTACGCGGCACGAGCCAGCTCTACGTTGGGGACGTCGAGCGCGGTGTTTTGGCGATCCGGGAGGTCAGTGTGGTGCACAGCGACGAAGGCGGCGTTTATTTCCGAGATGGGGCCGTTGCCGGTGAGCTCGCAGTCGTCTCACCGATCCAGTCGGCCGCAGACGGCAAACGCCTGCGCATCCGCGAGCGCCAACCGGATGGCACCATTGGCCCCTATGTTGAGCCAACCATTACCGATGAAGACGCAGCATCGGAGGCCGATGCTCAAGCCAACCTGACCGCCGGACAATCCGAAGGAGTCGCCCAGTGAATGGAATAGTGTCCTGGTTCGCCAAGAACGCCGTTGCCGCCAACCTCCTCATGATTGTCGCCTTCATTGGCGGCACGATGGCCTTCATCAATCTCGAGCGCGAATTCTTCCCAACCGCGCTCGTGAATGGCGCAAGCGTCGACATGACCTGGCAAGGCGCGTCGCCCCAGGACGTTGAAAGCGAACTGATCGTTCGCCTTGAGGAATCCGTCGCTGATATTGATGGCCTGAAGCGGATCACCAGCGTCGCCCGCGAAGGCTCAGGCAGCGTCTTCATCGAAGCGGAAAACTCGACCGATATGGCCTGGTTTATCGACGAGGTGACGCGCCGGGTGAACCGGATCAACCAGTTTCCAGACGCCGCGTTTGAGCCGCAGATCCGTCAGTGGGAAGCGCAAAACTGGTTCTTCGGCATGGCCGTCCATGGAGACGTCGATGCGCGGACCCTAAAACGGACCGCCGAAGAAATCCGCGACGAGATGGCCCTTCTTCCTGGCGGTCAACGCGCCCTCGTCGACGCCGTGCTCACCGAAGAAGTATCCATCGAAGTCACCGAAGAAAGCCTCCGACGCTACGGCCTCACCTTCATGGATGTCGCCAACGCCGTGCGGACCAACTCTATCAACTCGTCAGGCGGGCGCGTGCAAACCGAGACCGGTGACGTCAGCATCCAAACGCGCGAGCTCGGCGACACCGCCGACGACTTGAACAGATCATCATTTCGCAAACCGTGGATGGCGGCATCATCCGCATCCGCGATGTCGCCGACGTCATCGACGGCTTTATCGATGCGAACCTTGCGGCCACCTATGACGGTGAGCCGACGGCCTTTGTCTTCGTGATCCAACCCGAGGTCATGGACATCGTCAGCTATACCGAAGGCTTCCGAGACTATATCGAGGAGAAAAACGAGAGCCTTCCGAACGGAATGCAAATCGACATGCTCTGGGACGATTCAGAGCCGTTCAACGACCGCATGACCACGATCACCAATTCCGCGCTCATCGGCGCCGGCCTCGTGATGATCGTGCTCTTATTGTTCCTCCGCCCGATCGTCGCGTTCTGGGTCACGGTTGGCATCATCACCGCCTTTGCCGGTGGCACCATGCTGCTTCCCTTCTTCGGCGTCTCCTTCAATATGCTGTCCCTCTTCGCCGTCCTCCTCGTGATCGGCGTTATTGTCGACGATGCGATCATTGTGGGTGAGAACATTCACAAAGAGGTCGAGACAGGCCGAAACTCCGGCATACACGCCGCGGTCACCGGCGCTCAAACCATGATGAAGCCAGTGATCTTCGGGGTCCTGACCACGATCATTGCCTTCCTGCCCTGGGCCTTCCTGAGCGGACCTGAGCGAAATTTCACCGCTCAGATCAGCTTTGT
>JBCAWP010000357.1:0-2040 GCA_038534535.1 Pseudomonadota bacterium | reverse complement strand
TCCGTAAGCTCAAGGACGCGTTCAACCACCGGCTCGTCAGACAGCACGACGGCGTCCGCACCCTTAGAAAGCACTTTAGCGGCTTTTTCCTCCGTCGAAACGACACCGATCACCTGTGCGCCAAGGCTCGCCGCCCAAGGCACGAGCAGGGATCCAACGCCGCCGGCAGCGGCCCAAACAAGCAGCCTGTCGCCGGGGCGAACCTCGGACACTTCGAACAAGAGCATCCATGCCGTGAGCCCTTTCAAAAAGGTCGCCGCAGCCACATCATCCGGAACGTCTCCGGGCAATTTGACAACCGAACGGCCAAGCTGCTTCACGGTTTGCGCATAGGCGCCCGCGCCGACATAAGCGACCCGATCGCCCGGCTTCAAATGGCGTACTTTGGCCCCGACGCTATCGACAAGGCCAACACCCTCAACCCCAGGCGTAAAGGGCAAGGGCACCGGATAAAGACCCGACCGGTGGTAGGTATCAAGAAAGTTGAGGCCCACCACCGTATTTCGAATCAAGACTTCATCGGCCCCGATATTTGGCAGGATGAGGGACTGGGGCGTCAGCACCTCAGGTCCCCCGGTTTCGTGCATACGAATGGCGCGGGTTTCGAGCATATTGGTCTCCTTCGAAGAATCGCGCCTAGGGTGAGGAATGACAAACGAGACGCTGATATGCGGCATTGATGAGGCCGGTCGAGGTCCCTGGGCCGGACCAGTCACCGCCGGCGCAGTTATACTTAACCCGTCCTATCCTATCGATGGGCTGACGGATTCCAAAAAGCTTAGCCCGGCGGCCAGACGCCGGCTTGAGGGCTTGATCCGCCGTCACAGTCTCGCTTGGGGTCTTGGCTGGGCGAGCCCCCGGGAAATCGACGAGTTGAACATTCGTCAAGCCACCCACTTGGCCATGCGCCGCGCGATCGCGGCGCTGGACCACTGCCCCGACAAATTACTGATCGACGGCAATGACTGCCCCACAGACCTTCCCTGCCCGGCGGAGACGATCGTCAAAGGCGACCTACATGAACCCGCCATATCGGCCGCATCTATCCTCGCAAAAACGGCCCGCGACCAATTGATGATCGAGCTCTGCGAACAATATCCCGGCTACGGATTTTCAGCCCACAAGGGATATGGAACCGCCGCCCATGCCGATGGCTTAGCGCGCCTCGGTCCCTGCCCCGCCCACCGTATGAGCTTCGCGCCGGTCGCTCGCGCCGCGGCTACTCATTAGCCAAATTTGACAAACACCCTTGCCAATCTCTCCTCCATGACATACTTTGTTTTTCAAAGCAGTTGGAGCAATAAATGACAAAGTCACCTCTCGTGGACGATCTCGCCTTTGCACGCGCCATGGCAGAAGAGGGCGCAACCGCCCCGTCCTTATCCGGACGGTTCGCGGTCATGTGGGGTCTGCTCGTCACCCTGGCGCTCTTGGCCCATTGGGCGGTTCTCAGAAACATTCTGCCGATCGAGCCGCAGTATATTGGCCTCATCTGGCTGACAATGGGCGTCGTTGGCGGCATAGCCACCGCAGCCCTCCGGATGACATTGCGCTCAAAACCCGGTCAATCGACGGCGGGCAACCAAGCCGAAGCGGCGGGCTGGCCGGTGGTCAGTCTGGTGCTGTTTAGTGTCGCCGCCTGTATTGCCGCCAGTGTTTTCTTCCGGGGGCAACCACCCATCTTGTTCGATATGATCATACCAATGGCCTTTGGATTTTACACCGTGATGACAGCTCTCTCGGCACGCCTGTTTCGGACGACGTCTAGTCAATGGCAGATCTGGCTATCGGGCCTGCTCGCGGCGGGATCTGCCGCGCTGCTCGGCCATCCGGATCTTTACCTCCTCGCGGCGGTTGGGGCTGTGCTCACCCAGATTGTTCCGGGTATTCTGGCGATGCGCGCAGAACCCGATGCGGTGGTGTAATCCATGGGCGCGCCCGACAATCCGTTTGACCATTCCGACATCGATGACGTGATCCATGGCCGGCTTCGGCTCGGCGTAATGGCCTATTTGTCTGCGGCGAGCCCCGCGATTTTCG
>JBCAWP010000356.1:0-2049 GCA_038534535.1 Pseudomonadota bacterium | reverse complement strand
GTCAGTCGATAAAGTCGGCTCGCCGACCACCGTCCATTCATCGCCCAATCCCATCAGGGCCGTGCCTTGCTCTTTCGGCCCGAAGCGTCGGAGAACGCTTACTATGCGTCCTGGTTCTGGCTGACCGAGCAAGGCACAGCCCTGATGGGATTGGGCGATGAGTGGACGGTGGTCGGCGAGCCGACTTTATCGACTGACGCGCCGCTGCAACTGCGCATCGAAAAGGATGGAATCCGCGTTGACCGTGAGATCGGCCTTGATGAGGATTACCTCTTCACATTCACCGACACGCTGACAAATACCGGTCAAACTGAGCGGCTGATGCGCCCCTATGGCTCGATCCGGCGTCATGGGGAATGGAAAGACTTCCTGGATGCAGCGACGCCGAATGCTTCGAAAGACCGCGGCTTGGTGCACCTCGGCCTCGTCGGCATTCTCGATGGGGGCCTGACGAAACGCTCTTACAGCAAGCTCCAAAAGGGCGAGGGCGTCAATAAATCGAGCGATGAAGGCGGCTGGATCGGCCTGACCGACAAATACTGGCTCGGCGCACTGATCCCGTCCCAGGATCTGCCGTTCTCAACCGCATCAGAACGCCGGACACGCGTGGACGATACGATCATTGAGCTACGCACGGTCGGGACCGAACTCGTATTGCCCCCAGGCGGATCGATTACCTCTGTCAATCATGTGTTTGGCGGCGCCAAGACGGTCGATGTTCTGCGCAAGTACCAGGATAGTATGGGGCTGCCACGCTTTATCGATGCGATCGACTGGGGGATGTTCTACTTCCTCACCAAGCCCTTCTTCTTTGCGCTGCTTTGGCTCAACAATCAGCTTGGCGCGTTTGGTCTCGCCATCCTGGCTTTCACCGTGATTGTGAAAGTCGTGCTTTTCCCGCTTTACAACCGGTCCTATGCCGCCATGGCGCGGATGAAAAAGCTCCAGGAGCCCATGAAGGACATCCAGGAGCGCTTCGCGGCGGACCCGCAACGGCGTCAGCAAGAAATTCTGAAATTGTATCGGGATGAGAAGGTCAATCCGGTTGCCGGTTGTTTGCCGATATTGATGACCATGCCGATCTTCTTCGCGCTCTACAAATTGCTCTTTGTGACGATTGAAATGCGCCATGAGAACTTCCTCTGGCTAAAAGATCTGTCCGCGCCGGATCCGACAGCCATCGGGAACCTGTTCGGTATCCTTCCCTTCGCGGCCGAGACCGTGAAGAACATCCCGCTTCTCGGCCTGATCATCGGCATTGGCATCCTGCCGATCCTATACGGGGTCACGATGTTTGCCCTACAGTCTCTGTCGACGCCGCCGCCGGATCCGATGCAGCGCCGGATCATCATGTCCTTACCCATTGTCTTCACCTTCGTCTTTGGCGGGCTTGCGGGCGGCTTGGTCATGTACTGGGTGTGGAACAACGTCCTCTCGATTGGGCAGCAATACATCATCATGCGGCGCAATGGGGTCGAGACAGAGTTCGACAAATTCATCGCGCGCCGATTTGGCAATCAGAGCGAGGCGTGACCGCCGCGCTATTCGGACCCGACGAGATCGAAGCCGGGCGGCTCTTGTGCGCTGGGCCGGTGAGTTTCTTTCGCGGCTGTGCGTCCCTGTCCCAACTTCCAGAGGCTGACAGGTCCGAGATCGCCTTTGCCGGCCGGTCCAATGTCGGCAAGTCGTCGCTCGTCAATGCGCTGCTGGGCCGTAATAAGCTGGCGCGCTCATCGGCGGAACCCGGCAGGACGCGGGAGCTAAATTTCTTTGATCTTGGAGAGGGGAAGGCCTGGCTCGTCGATTTGCCCGGATATGGCTATGCCAAGGTTTCACGGACCCAGGCTGAGGCATGGATGGATCTAACCCGGGACTATTTGCGAGGGCGAGTGAACCTCCGCCGCGTGTTTCTACTGGTCGATAGTCGGCGCGGATTGATGGACGCCGATCTTGAGATGATGCAGATGCTCGATGGGGCGGCGGTGACCTACCAAATCGTGCTCACCAAAGCGGACAAGCTAAAATCGGGGCAAGCCGGCCCGGTTAAAG
>JBCAWP010000355.1:0-2074 GCA_038534535.1 Pseudomonadota bacterium | reverse complement strand
CTCCCCGCAGAGCTCTCAAAAGCCCTCGCCCCGTGGGATACAAGTTGAGATATCCGACAGTCGGGCCTAGCTCGCCTTTATGTCCGCGATCCATCGATCAATACGCGCTTCAAGCACGCCGAGGGGCAGGGCACCGCCGCCGAGGACCGTGTCGTGGAAGCCGCGTATGTCGAAGTCTTCACCCAACTCGGCTTCGGCCTTGGCCCGCAGTTCCTGGATCTTCAGCATGCCGATTTTATAGCTCGTCGCTTGTCCGGGCAGAACAAGATAGCGGCGAACCTCGGACCGGGCCTGGAGTTCGGTAATCGCCGCATTCTCAAGAAAATACGCGACGGCTTCATCTTCAGTCCAGCCTTTGGAATGGAGCCCGGTATCGACAACCAGCCGGATCGCCCGCCAAATCTCAGAGCCGAGACGCCCGAAACGTGAATAAGCGTCCTCATATGTGTTCGGCATTTCGACCGCGAGCCACTCCGAATAAAGCGCCCAGCCTTCGATATAGGCCGTATAGCTCACCTGCGTTCGGAAGGTGGGGATGCCTTCCAGTTCCTGGGCAATCGCGATCTGCATATGATGGCCCGGCAAGCCCTCATGGTAGGCGATGACTTCAAGCTCGCGCTTCGGCATGGCCGCCATGTCTGACAGGTGGGCGTAATAAGTGCCGGGGCGCGATCCATCGGGCGTCGGCGGGAAATAGTGCTGCGCGGCGCCATCCTGTTCACGGAACGCTTCGACCCGTTTGACGATGAGGTCCGCCTTGGGCAGCAGGCCGAAATAGTTCGGCAATTCGCCTTTGATGTTCTCGATCGCCGCCGTCGCATCGTCGATATATCCCTGGCGGCCATTATCCGTGTTCGGGAAATAAAGATCGCGATTGTCCTTCTCGTCCCGGAGGTAATTGAAGAACTCGATCAAGGTGCCTTCATACCCGACCTCAGCCTTGATGGCCTCCATTTCCTCGCGAATTCGGGCGACTTCCGAAAGACCGATCTCATGGATCTCGTCGGCTGTGAAATCAGTGGTCGTTTGGTTGGCGAGCCGCTCATTATAGAAAGCGACACCATTTGGCAGAGCGCTCACGCCTTGCGCCACTTCAGCGGCGTTCACAATATCCTCTTCTTGCCAGGCAATGAGCGCCTCGTAGGCGGGTTTCCACGCCTCCAACAGGGCCACTTCGGCTGCCGCGAGGAGCGACTCGCCATCGGCTTTGGACAGTTTGTCCTCGGTCTGAAGTTTTTCGATCTTCGTTTTCACGTCAGCCCAGATCGCACTATCGGTGTCGCTAGCGTCGAAAGGTGCGCCCGAGATGATCTTGCGGGATTCATCTATGACGAATTCGAAAGAGAAGCGGGGCGGACGAACGCCTGCGGCCGCATTATCTTTCGAGCGCTCGATCAGTTGCTCGATCGCCCGGCCAGATTCGCTGATCCGCGTCACATAGTTCGCCATGTCCTCAGCATCTTCAACGGCATGGAACGAGATGAGGAGTTGCGGAAAAAAGGCATGCACCGCGTTCATTTGTTCAAACACATAGGCGTTTTGACGGAACGTGCGGGAGGCTTCTTCTTCAGCCAGTTGGAACGCCCAGATATCGTAGGAGGTCTGCGTTTCAGGATCGAGGGCGTCATAGTCGAAAGAGGATGTCATCTCTTCGACGCTGGCTTTCAGCCATTCATACTGGGCGTCTTCAGCTGCCGCGGAGAAATCATCAATCTTATCTTGATCCGCATCGCGGCCGAGGAAGGTCTGTTGGATGGGGCTGAACGCGATCTGTTCTTCGTATTTGGTTTCGAACCACGCATTCAGCCGTTCGGACTCGCTTTCCTCCGCGCCGATTTCGGCCGTTTCAACTGGAACGTTTTCAGCGAGCGGCGGAGGGGCGGCCGGAGGCGCAAACGTATCGCACGCGACGAGTGCCGTTGTGGCCAGCAAAGTTAGGAAGAATGAACGCATTATGGGCCTCCCATCAGATTTTGGCGGACACTATCGGGAGCCGCAGGCGCAACGCAATCTATCAGCCATGGGACAGCGTGGGAAAGAGCAGTTGCGCCAGTATGTCCTCGTGTTCTTGGCG
>JBCAWP010000354.1:0-2082 GCA_038534535.1 Pseudomonadota bacterium | reverse complement strand
GTTCACAGCTCTGGTATGGGCGTTATTCAGCGTCAGCGCATCTTCATCCACGCTTCGAGCTAATGGCTCGTTTCCGGCCAATCGGGTTAGTCCTGCACAGCCTGATAAACTCAAAAACGCTATCGAAAATACCAGGACGTTAATCGACCGCATTGCACCCAAGCCCACCACTTTTGTTTCAATAAATCAACGAAACCATGCAACCTGCGATAAATCAAGGGCGAGGGATCGCCTTAAAGAGTTTGTGGGCTGCGCTCTAACGTCCCCTCTGCCCCCAAAAGCAGACGCAAATAGAAAACCCATATTCGCGATTAAGCATCTCTCCACAGTATCTCGTCGGCCGAAACGAAGCGTGCCAGACGCTCAAACTCGGATTGGAGTTTGGCAGCTCTGGCCCCGGTCCATTTAACGCCCGGCTCCGGCCAGAGATTCAGGACGATCAACTGCCCGGCTTTACGATCAGCCTTGACTTCGATCCGACCGATAAACCGATCGCCCTCGAGCAATGGATAAACATAATATCCCCATTGGCGCTTCGAGGCTGGAACGAACATCTCAATCGTATAATCAAAACCGAATAGGCGGCGCAGGCGCGTTCGATCTCGAATGACCGGATCAAACGGATTGAGGATACGCAAGCGACTGGTCGGTGCTGGGACGGATGCGATCCGCGCTTCGATATCGCCAGGTGCGAAGGCCGGCCGCCGTGTTCCATCGGCCGCCTCAATGTCCACAGGGACGAGATCCCCAGACCGCTGTGCGGTCCAGCGTTTCGCCTCGACAGTGTCGACGGCGTTCCAGAACCGTTGAATGTCACCCTCGCTTCCAAATGCCATCCGATCGAGTGCGGCGTGGCAAAGCCAATCGATTTGATCCTCGTCCGATGTTTCTTGCTCGCGATATTCTTGCGGGATGACTCGCTCGGTCAAATCATAGAATTTGGTGAAGTTCTCGCGGTGTGCTGTCGACAATTCACCGGCATACCAGAGATAATCCAGTGCGAGCTTATGCGGCGGCCGCGACCACATCTCTTTCTTACCTTGAATTTTGGTATCAAAGGCTTTCGTGCAGAGCGGCCCCTCGGCCTCAATGCGCGCCTTGATGGCCGCCCGCTCCTGGCGCGGCAGCATATTGCGATGCCACTCCCATCTCCGCACTTTCTGTTCAAGGCGACGAAATTGGCGCGCCCACATGGGATAGACGTCCATTGGAAGCACTGAAGCGTCATGGGTGAAATGTTCAAAGACGCGGCGATGCTTGGTCATGTGAATGCCCAGCATCGGCTCGCGGTAGTTTTGGTTGCGGCTCCACAGAATGTGGTGATGGGCGCGCGCAACGACGCGGATCGCGTCAAGCTGGACGAACCCCAATTGCTTTATGAGGGTGTCCAGATCGAGCTTGCCGGTCGGTGTTGCCGCGAGCCCTTGGGCCGACAGCCAGAGCCTGCGGGCCGTACGGTTGCTTATGCATAATCTCGCGGTCAAACGCGCGTGGCCGTGAGGATGGGGAGGGGGCGCGAAGAGGACATAGATGAAAATCGAAACGCATTTGCCGACGTGTCAAGTTCTATAAGGGGTGACGAATATGGGCGGCTCTGTAGGACCGGACGGGCCGGCGACCTTCGATGCCGCACAAAAGACATTGACGGATTTTGTCAGGCCGGACCGAAAGTCAGCGTGATCGGCCATGAGTGCCGCTGATCAGGAGCAGACGGCGTCGATTTCGGTTTCGACTAACCATTCGGGGCGAATAAAGCCCTTCACCTCGACAAATGTGCAAGCGGGCTGAACGTCAGCGAAACAAACGCCGTGGGCGCGCGCAGCGTCTGCCCATCGGGAGGCATCGGTCAACATAATGCGCGTTCGCAGAACATCATGCTTTGAGCCCCCCAGCTCTTCGATCGCGGCGATGCCACGTTCCAAACATGTGAGCGTCTGGACGTAGACGTCCCCGATGCCGATCGTGGAGCCGTCTAGCGCAATCGCCGCCGTGCCGGACACGGCAATCACATTGCCGATCCTGACGGCCCGCGAGAAGCCGATATCCCGTTCCAGGGGTGTTCCTTGGTTGATGGTGTGTCTG
>JBCAWP010000353.1:0-2102 GCA_038534535.1 Pseudomonadota bacterium | reverse complement strand
ATCCCGATCGTCGCCGATGAGTATCCGGATCCGGAAAAGGGTTCCGGCGCGGTGAAAATCACCCCGGCGCACGATTTCAACGATTATGAGGTCGGCAAGCGCTGCGGCCTCAAGGTGATGAATATCCTCACGTCCGTCGCGGCGATCGTCGATGGCGATGAGGCGGACACAGCAGCCGTACCCGCGGAGTACCGTGGGCTCGACAGGTTCGATGCACGAACGAAAGTCGTCGCCCATTTCGAAGAGCATGAGCTCATGCAGGAGATCGAAAGCCTGAAGATCGAGCAGCCCTTTGGCGACCGCTCCGGCGTGGTGATTGAGCCATGGCTGACGGATCAGTGGTATGTGAATGCGAAGGAACTCGCCAAGGAAGCTATCGCGGCGGTGAAAGATGGCCGCACGCGCTTTGTACCGGAGAATTGGGAGAAGACCTACTATAACTGGATGGAAGACATCCAGCCCTGGTGTGTTTCCCGCCAGCTCTGGTGGGGCCATCGGATCCCGGTTTGGTATGGGCCGATAAAGGACCCAAAAAATGATGTGACTAGTGGATATGATTATGATGCGCGCCAGCTGGTGCCATTCTGCGCGGAGACACCTGAAGAAGCGGTTCAACTGGCGAAAGAATACTATCAGGTCGATCGAGTATATAAGCCGGGACACACTGATGCCTTCAACACTCATGCAGAGTTGCAACATATGTTTGGCTACGATAGTTTTGTGGTGTTGGAGCAGGATTCCGACGTCCTCGACACCTGGTTCTCCTCCGCGCTTTGGCCATTCTCGACGCAGGGCTGGCCGCAAGAGACCGACGACCTAAAGGCCTTCTATCCCGGTGCGGTGCTCGTCACCGCCTTTGACATTATCTTCTTCTGGGTCGCCCGCATGATGATGCAGGGCCTGCACTTCATGGGCGAGGTGCCGTTCAAGGATGTCTACATCCATGCGCTCGTGCTCGATGAGAAGGGCCAGAAAATGTCGAAGTCGAAGGGGAACGCGAAAGACCCCCTCGACCTGATCGATACGTATGGCGCCGACGCCCTGCGCTTTTTCCTGGCGCGCCAAGCCGCGCAGGGACGCAATATCCGCCTGTCGGAAAAGGGCATCGAAGGCTACCGCAACTTCGCCACCAAGCTGTGGAATGCAGCAAAGTTCTGCCAGATGAATGAGTGCACGAACTGGGACGGCGCGCTTGATCCTGCAATGTTGAAAGAACCCGTCAATCAATGGATCGTGGGCGAAGTCGCAAGGACCGCTGCAGAGGTCGCCCGGAGTATTGAAGCCTACCGGTTCAATGAGGCCGCCGGCGCAGCCTATAAGTTCATCTGGAATGTCTTCTGTGACTGGTATCTCGAGCTGATCAAGCCGCTTCTCAACGGGGCGGACGATACGGGGAAAGCCGAGACGCGGCGCACCGCCGGCTGGGCACTCGACGAGATCCTGAAGCTGCTCCACCCCTTCATGCCGTTCGTGACCGAGGAACTGTGGGAAAAACTCGGCGAGGACGGGCCCAAGCGGGACGGTTTCCTGATGATGCAACGTTGGTCGGACTTTGGGCCCGCCTATCAATCGGACGCGGCCGACGCTGAGATGGGCTGGGTGATCGAGGTGATCTCAGAGATCAGAGCCGCGCGCGGGGATCTGAACGTGCCGGCCGGCGCAAAACCGGGGCTCGCCATTGTGAATGCATCGCCTGGAACGCAGAAACGCGTGGCGCGGCACCGTGAGGTGATCCAGCGCATGGCGCGGCTCGACAGCCTGTTTGAGCAGGATAGCGTTCCGGCAGGCGCTGTGAGCCTTGTGCAAGATGAGGCGACATTGGCGCTGAAAGTCTCCGACCTGATTGAGCCCGCCGAAGAGATCAAACGCCTGACCAAGCGCATCGCCGGCCTCGACAAGGATATTGGCGGCATTGAGAAGAAGCTCGGCAACGAGAAATTCCTCGCGAAGGCGCCGCCGGAAATTGTCGAGGAACAGCGTGAACGCAAAGCTGAAGCCGAAGCGGTGCGGGCAAAACTCGCCTCAGCGCTGGAGCAATTGCAAAGGCTCGTCGACTAAAAGTCAGTTCTCGCGCCAACCGACGGACTGGAAGCCGCGATCGG
>JBCAWP010000352.1:0-2117 GCA_038534535.1 Pseudomonadota bacterium | reverse complement strand
GGTAGCTGGCACCAAAGAAGAACTGACGTCCAAAGAACTGAATGGTGCCGGTCGCCTCTTCGTCTCCGAAGAAGGTGGTCACCGGTTCATCAGTAAGGTTGTTGGCCTGGAACAAGAGCGTCAATCCGTTCAGAGGGCTCTCCTCTGGGAATGCATATGACGCCTGATAATCAAGCACAAACTCGCTGTCGGTATTTGGCAGCTGCTCGTCAAGCCCGACTTGTGGAGAGATGAAGTCAGTCCGGAACCGACCGGAAAGACGGTTCGAGAAGCCAGCTTTCTCATAATAGATCGTTGGGTTCAGGACATGCTTTGACAAGCCCGGCAGGGTGATCGTTTCCGGATTGCCCGGGAACGCGCCGAGTGGGGGAACTTCGACTTCGCTCTCTGTGAAGGAGTAGTTGATAATCGCACCGAACCCATCCCAAGGCGCCGGAAGAAAGTCGAAGGCTTGGCTGTAGGCCGTCTCAAAGCCATAGACGAGACCGCCTTCGCCGTTGACCGGGGCATTAAACTGGCCCGTGACTGTGGTGCCAACCGGGATGTCTGCGCCGTTCGCCCCAAAATCGAAATCCGGGATTGAACCGTCAACAACGAAGGATTCCAGCGACTTCACAAAGGCCGCCAGGGTGATGATTCCACCATTGTCGAAATAGTGTTCGTAGGAAATGTCGCCCTGGTTTGCGAGGAATGGTTCGAGAAGCGGGTTACCGCCGCCACCTTGTGCGGTGTTGTCAACGAGGACAGTTGGCTCGCCCGTGACCGGGTCTGTCGGAATATTGAAGTTGACGCTGAGATTTGCTGCGAGGTCGAGCAAGGGCGCCCGGGCAATCGCACGCGATCCCCCGATCCGGATCAGGTCACGATCAGTCAGCCTGACGATGAAGTTTGCAGATGGCAAATACTCCGTAAAGCTCGTGCCGTTTTCGATGGGCAATGCGACGCCGTTTGCAAACTGGGTCGATGACGACGATTGGTCGGTATTCACGATCCGGAGGCCGAAATTACCGGTGACCGGAAGACCACTGATTTCGGTGTCGACATTGAACTGGAAGTAGCCGGCAATGACGTCTTCTTCGATAATGAAGCTGTCGGTCAGTGTGAAGCCAAAGTCTTGGTTCAATTCAATTCCGTTCGGGAAAGCGAGGGCTTCAAGCGCTGGCACATCTGCGATGAGGAAGTTTTGGAAGCCACTGAAGTCTCCGCTAAAGGTGCCGACCTCCGTGATCTCCGCTGGGATAGGCAATCCGCCGAGGGGTTCTCCAAATCCTCCATCCGGGCCGAACTGGAAGAAGCCATTGAACTGACCGATCTGGTCAGCAGTCCGGATCTGTTCAGCTTCGCGCGTGGAGTATCGTGCGCCAAACTCGAGTCCCGTAATCGGTCCAAACTCGAAATCGAAGCCAAAGTCCCCGGCAAAGGCGAACAGTTCGTCCTCGTTCTCGGTCGGGAAGACGCCGACCCGTGTGAGGGCGAGGGTGTCGAGATTTGCGAAATCCTGGTTGAGCGAAATGTCCGGAATATCGGTGCCGTTCAGTTGGAAATCGATCACAAGATCCGCGTCGAGCACCGCAACGCCGCCGCCGTCGATCGTGGGGTCTATGGGACTAATGTTTGTGACACCATTGCGGAAAAAGCTGTCGGCGCGGGAGTAGGTGAAGTCAAAAGCGCCGCGGAACCGACCGAGATCGACGTCGAACTTTGAACCGATCGAAATCAGCTCGTCAGTGTCGCTATTGTCGTCATTGAAGACGGTCGCGAAAGTTGTGAAGTCGCCTTGAATAAAGTCCGGGAATGATGAGAGACCGCCACCAATTGGCGCCACACCCGTCCGCGTGATGGTGCCGCCTGTCAGCGTATCGAGGTCCGTGATGACCGGGTTATCGATCACAACGCCGCTGCCAAGGACAATCTGGTCGAGTTGCTCAACGCGGATCCCGCGGCCGAAACTATCGCTCTCGAACTCCGAATAGTAACCGTCAAATTCCCAGGAGAAGATATCGTTTGGTTGCCATTGCAACGTGCCGATGAAAGCGTCCCGACGTTCACGGCCGCCGAGTTGCTCAAGTTCGAAACCGTTGGAGGCAAAGTCGCCATTGCCGTCGCCGTTCAGATCA
>JBCAWP010000351.1:0-2121 GCA_038534535.1 Pseudomonadota bacterium | reverse complement strand
AGGCACCTTGCCCATAAGC
Source organism: Pseudomonadota bacterium (assembly GCA_038534535.1). Lineage (GTDB taxonomy): Bacteria > Pseudomonadota > Alphaproteobacteria > Caulobacterales > Hyphomonadaceae > CALLCD01. The sequence continues at coordinate 2,102 of JBCAWP010000351.1, read as the reverse complement.
GCGGCGCGGACAGGGGCAAAATCGCCGCGTGCATAATATTCAGCAGAGGGACTATTTGTTGCGCGCGCCTCACTCGCCGGGCCTCCGAACCAGTCGAAAAAGACCTGGGGCCAGGGGGCTTCGGATTCGGTGAGCCATGCGTAAAGCGTGGTCAAGAACTCTAGGTCTTCGGCCAGAGATCCGGCCGTTTTGACCCCGATCAGGCGGCATGTGTGGCTTGCAAAGCTTGTCTGGAAGCTTGGCTCATAGGCCTTCAGGGCTTCTGTTAAATCGGCTGGTTCGGCGAGGAGGGTGAGGGCGGCGGCCAGTTGCTGGAGCGCCCAGAGACCCTGACCAGGCTGGCGCCCAAATCGGTAGAGGCCTTGCTGGTCGAAATAGGCCGCGGTGAAGTTTGGATCCGAGTGCGGAAGAAACCGGTAGGGACCGAAATCAAAGGTTTCGCCGGTGAGGTTGAAATTGTCCGTATTCATCACGCCGTGCACAAAGCCTGCCGCCATCCATTGGCCGATCATTGCGCCGACCTGGCCAGCCACGCGTTCAAGTAACGCGCTCGCCTGGCGGGACATGTCGGGATCTTCCGCCTCCGGATGATAGTGCTTGACCGTATGGTCAATGAGGCGGGCGAGGTTTTCGGTTTGGTCGAGGGCGGCGGCGCGCTGGTAGGTGCCGATGCGGATATGGGTTTCGGACAAGCGCACCATAACGGCAGATCGGGTGGGGCTCGGTTCGTCGCCGCGGACCAATTGTTCGCCGGTTTCGACGAGGGAGAAGAGCTTGGAGGTTTTCACGCCAAGGGCTTCTAGATAGCTCGCGGCGAGCACCTCGCGGACGCCGCCCTTTAGAGTGAGCCGGCCATCGCCTTGCCGAGACCAGGGCGTCTGGCCAGACCCCTTCGTGCCGAGATCGTAGAGCTTGCCCGCCTTGTCTCGGACCTGAGCGAAGAGGAAACCGCGCCCGTCGCCAAGCTCCGGGTTGTAAACGCCGAACTGATGACCGTGATACCGCAGGGCGAGGGGGTCTGGCAGGTTATCGGCCAGGGGCGGGAAGGCAGAGAACTGGTGGGCCCAGGCGTCATCGGTGAGGTCGCCAAGGCCGACGGTGTCAGCCCAGCGCTGGTTGCGGTATCTGAGGATCGCTTGCGGGAAATTAGCTGGCGCGACCGGGTCGGCGAAGGCATCAGCGATCTCAAGAATAGGGGGCGGCGTGCGGTCGCTCACGAATGGTTCCACCAGGCGACATCCGACCAGGATCTGAGGTCAAGCTCGTGAGTCCAGGTCGAGCGGTGCTGGGTCGCTAAGTGGTAATAGGTCTCGGCCATTTTCTCAGGAAGGAGAAGGCCGTCGGCGGCGCCGCGCGAGTCGCGCAGTTTCTGGAAGAGGTCGTCGCCGAGCAGCTTGCCGAGCGTGTCGGGCGCATCAACGGCGCCGTCCACGAGGATGTGGGCGACGTGGATCCCTTGGGAGGCGTATTGTGCATTCAGCGTCTGGCAGAGCATGCGCCGCCCGCCCATGGCGGCGGCGTGGGAGTGTTGCCCTTTATTGCCGCGCACCGCGGCAGTTGCAGAGGTCACGAGGATTACACCGCTCCCCCGGTCAGCCATCAGTGGGCAGACGGTCTTCGCGACGCGGAAGAGACCAAAAGTGCCGAGGCGCCAGCCCAATTCGAACGCTTTATAGGTCGTGTCTTCGACGGACCTGTCCCCGATCTGGGCGCCGAGATTATAGAGGACGACCTCAATCGGCCCAATATTCGCCTCGATATGGGTAATACAGTCTTCAAGGGCGTTGTCTTCAATCGCGTTCAGAAGTTGTCCGGAGGCTGAACCGCCTTCGTCTTCGATCCGCTTGATGAGGGCCTTTAGCCCGTCTTCATCGCTGCGCCGGCAGAGATGGGCATGGAAGCCTTCGCGCGCGAACTTTGCCCCAACGGTGCCGCCAATACCCGCGCCGGCCCCGATTACAAGACACACTGGTTTCATCACGACCTCCTGACGGCGAAACGCTACCGCGCCGTCTGAAGACGGGTCAATCGTCGCGACTTCCGAGCGTGCGGCCGATCAGGTGTCCGGCGTCTCGGATGGCATCGCGCGCCGTGGACGAAAA
>JBCAWP010000350.1:0-2143 GCA_038534535.1 Pseudomonadota bacterium | reverse complement strand
TGAAAGCCAGACGCCGAGCCGGGTCTTCCCAGGTGCGAAGCTCTTCATCAAAGAGCGCAAGGCTCCCGGTAAAGGCAATAATGAAAACAAAGAAGCCAAGGGTGATTCCAAGCCAGGAATGAACATCATAATTTCGAAGATGGCGTGCGCGATCCATGTTTCGCTCTCCCCTAAATCACCGGCTCGGTCACGAAAACGACGAGGCCACTCACCAAAGACAGCACAATCAAGCCACTCGCGACCCGCCATTTAGACTTGTCCCAGTAGCACCAGAATTGCAGCCCAACCCAAATGAGCGGAACCGATAAAGCGATCCAGAGCGCCTTTTCGGAGAACGGGCCTGGGACAATCAGGAGTAATGCCGCAGAGGAAAAAATGGTCGCAACCAGCGCCCACCAGATAATGCTGGTCAGCCGCGGTGCTTTCCAAGTGGCAATGCCGATTCCAATGACAAAGATAATCAGTATAGCAATGAGGATCGGAGTCATGCCACGCCTCCGATCAAAAACAACATCGCTGACAGGCAACCAAGGATAAGAGCGCTCCCCGCAAGCGCGATTTGTTGCTTCGGCAGGATCGCTCCGCCAAGCAGGCAAAGAAATGCCGCCACGATGAACGCTGCAAGCCAAATCGGAATGCCCCGCTCTGCCCCGTGAATGACGGAAAGCCCCAGAAGCGATGCTAAAGCGAGCCCCCACCCAGCCGCACGAACGAGTCTTTGGTTTGTTTTCGACGCTTTAATACCCGCAAAAACAGTCCGTCTGCTCCCCGCCTGATGAAAGGCGAAAACGGCTAAATATAGCACGCAGGCGGACAGTATTATTTCCATTAGAAATTTACATCCAACTGGACGCCGAAGGTCTGAGGCCGGTTCACTGTGAAGGCAGGAGTTTGCAGGAAGAGCGGATTACCATCGGGCTCAATATTGATGCCATTGCTTGAAAGAACCGCGTCATCGTCAAACAGATTGGTCGCAAAGACTGAGAGCGTAAATCGGTCATGCTTATAGCCTAGTCGTGCATTGACCGTCGTTCGGCTGTCAGATTGCTCACTAAAATCTGCCGGAATGGTTGCAGCTGGGACACCCAGCACAGAAAGCGCATCATTTATACGCGCAAGCTCTGCCTGAATAACCTCAGAGGACAGGTTTTCAACACCTGACTCTGTTGCACCGGTAAAGTTGACACTCGCATCTGCAAACAGTCCGGAACGATGCTCATAACTTGATCCAAGCGTGAAACTGACATTTGGCGCAAGCGTTGCTTCATTACCTGCCAGATTGGCAAACGGGTTGTCTGTCGGTGCCGGCGGCGCAATGCCTGCCGCACCCAATGCGAGCAACACGTCATCTGGAAGTAATCGCGTTTCAGGACCAAATGGAAAGTCATCGAATTCTGTGTCGAGCAGACCGAGGCTTCCAAAGAAGCTCAGCTCATCCGTTGGTCGATAATCGAAATTCAACTCCAGGCCATATATGTCACTTGCACCGACATTATCCGTGAAGAAATCAAGCGCGCCACCGGAAGGTCCCGGAAGTTGCACTTGCTGATCATCAAGACGCGAATAGAACACATTGCCATTGACCGTCAGACGGCGATCAAACCACTGCGTTCTGAAGCCAACTTCGACATTGGTCAAAAATTCCGGTTCGAAGGTTCCGAGAATCGTATCGATACCGCTTTGCTGAAGAAATGTTCCCCCCGCCCGGTAGCCGCGCTGTGCGGCGACGAAAACAGAGTGATCTTCTGAGATATTATAGGTGATCGATCCACGCGGCAGGACGGCGTCAAACGTATTGCCCTGATCCGGCGTTGCTGTTGGAGCCGGTAACAAGGCCGCACACGGGATGGTCACGAAAGGCAGTGGCGCGCCAACCAGGAAGCCCGGTGCCGTTGCTGTACACGTCGGCTCCAGAAGGGTTACGGTGGTTTGTGCACCGGTCGTGAAGAACTCCTCCCGGTCATAGCGAATACCAAATGCAAAGGTCCATTTCTCGTTCAGATCGAACCGAGTTTGCGTGTAGAATGCAAAATTCTCCGTCTCGGTTACCGTATCGAGATCTGCAGAAATTAGGCTGTCTGCCGGATCAACCGGAATGCCGCCTGAAACCGCCGCTAGCGGTGTTAAAACAGAGAAGAAGAAA
>JBCAWP010000349.1:0-2174 GCA_038534535.1 Pseudomonadota bacterium | reverse complement strand
CTGTCATCATCGATATCGACTTTGTAGATCAGGCCCAGTTCATAAATATCCACCGGGATTTCCGGGTCATAGACCGATTTAAATGCCGCGATCAGCCCATCGGTGATGACAGGAAAGTTGATATCGAGATGACATTGACCGCGCCGGGTTGTCCGGTGGCCGGGGATATGCCGGGCTGGATCGAGACCGCTGCGCGAACGGTCGACGGCGTTGAGGATGTGGAGGTTCGGCTCACATTCGATCCACCCTGGGATCCATCGCGCATGTCCGACGAAGCGCGCCTCGCCCTGAATATGCTCTAATTGCAAAGTCCTCCAGCAGACCCTATTTTTTGCCCATGGCCAGACGACCGAGACCAAAAGTAGTGACCCTTACCGACGCAGCTGCCGAGCGGGTGCGGACGATTATGGACGAGCGCGACGCCGGTTTTCTCCGCGTCGGCGTCAAAAATGGCGGTTGTGCCGGCATGGAATACGTCATGGACTATGCCGATGCGCCCGAACCCCTCGACGAAGTTGTCGCCGACAATGGCGTTCAGATCCTTGTCGATGCAAAGGCTGTCTTGTTTCTACTTGGATCGACCGTCGATTACGAAGTGACGCCGCTCCACGAAAAATTCGTCTTCCGCAATCCGAACGAAACCGATGCCTGTGGATGCGGCGAGAGTGTCACCATTATCCCGGCTGCCGCGGAATAAAAGTGCCCGTCCGGCGCGTGCGCCGAACGGGCAGGGATGCGGCCATCATTGATCGGGCCGATGTATGAGATCACTCTTTTAAGTCTGCGACCGAATAGTCTTCGTCAAATTCAGCTTCGCCAATTGACCAGACAATCGTCAATCGATGTGCCGTAAGGGCTTCTTCAAATGTTGGCGTGATGGTTTGCCTGTCGATGAAGTTTCGCGCGGCAACTCGGAATGATGCGTTTGAACAGCTTTCAATCGTCATCCCGGCGATATCCTGATCGCTATTTGTCAAGACATTCAGAAGACAGGATCCAGAGACGCCGAGGCGGGCCTGGGCATAGGGGTAGTCAATCTCCTCCAAAGCGGATGGATAAACAGCACCATCAAATGTGATCGTATAAGGAACTGGCTCATAGGCCATATCGGTTTGAGCGACGGCGCTCTGCATCGCGCCGAGAACCATCGCTGAAGTGATTACAATCATCGTTCTCATGGGCGCAGTATGACACTTATGTGACGCAATGTCATGAAAACGTCATATAGAAATTCGCTTGACACGGGTGTTTAGGCTGATCGGTTTTGAGGTTGCATCGCTAATTCTCAGATATTGTTGAGAAAATACGCCGCTTACAAATTGTCCGCTTCGTCAATTATTTGCATCAGTATAAGGAGAGAATGACTGAATCTATGCCGTAGACGGATGTTTCCGAGGGTCCCGCACCGGAATTCCGGGTGCTGGCTCGGGAAGCTGAGTCGCCTGGACAGGCATCGTCCCACGCGCCTTTGCGACGAGTTCAGCCGTGCGCGTTTCGATGGCGTCTTCAAGAACCTTGAGAAAAGCGTCTTTCTCCAGCCCCGGTGCGATCGGTGGAAGAAATTCGATTTCTGCCTGCCCGGGCCGTTTGTGGAAGTCTGTGAGTGGCCAGAAGTAGCCGAGATTCGTTGCCACGGGGACGACGGGTACGGACATGGATTTATACATGTGCCAGACACCCGCTTTATACCGCATCTTGTAATCCACAGGCGCGAGGTGTCCTTCGGGATAGATCAGGACACGTCGCCCGTCTGTTTTGGCGCGCTCCATTCCCGCCGTAAGCGAGGCAGCTTTCCGCTCTCCGCCACCGCAGGTGTCTATAACAATCGCGCCGAGCTTCTTTAGGATGCCGGAGAGAAAGGGTAGTTTTTCCAGGTGATCGCCGGTCACAAAGACCAAGTCTTTGACTTCTGAATACGCCATGAAGCCGTCGCCCCAGCTCTGGTGCTTAGCTGCCACGATGAAGGCGCCGTGTTGCGGCAGATGTTCGCGGCCACTCGCCACCGTCTTGATGCCCGCGCAAAGCCTTAAAGCGTATCGGATGGCCCGCGTGTATGACCGGATGAGGCCATTGAGAGCCTTACCATTTGGCAGCAATAAGAGCGGAAGTGCCGAAAGGATGTAGGTGACGGATAAAAGCCAATAGGCTGCAAAGAACAGGCTTGAACGGATCAT
>JBCAWP010000348.1:0-2187 GCA_038534535.1 Pseudomonadota bacterium | reverse complement strand
GCCGAATCTTGCCCAGCAGCATCGCAACACCATTGATGTAAGGCTCTGCCCCGATAATGCCGACGCCCGGGTTCTGCGCGGCCTGATGCACCAGATGCTCGCCGCCACCAAAGCCAACCTCCAGCCAGACCGGGCGATCCGCGATCACCCTGTCGAGTTCCTGCGCGGTGGGAAAGCGGCCAAGGCCCCACTTTTCCTGATTCCAGCCGCGTCCCAAGATCCACGGTCGACCAGGATTGTCGTCCGCAAACGCTTTGATTTTTGCCAGTGCGTCCTCGAGCGATGTCGTATCAGACAAATCAAGCGTCAATTGGCCGAAACCGAGGTCCATGACATGCAAATGCGCATCGATCATGCCCGGCAGCATGACGCGCCCTTCGCCATCAATCCCGTAGTCGACCTGCGGACGTTCTTCACCGCGTTCCAGAACCTGTATAATGATGCCGTCGTCATCGAAGACGAGGCCTGTGAAACGCCGAAGCTCTCCGTTTTCGTCGATCGTCATACCGTCGACGTTGTCGACGAGCGTATCGGCGAAGGCTGGCGCGGCGCTGAGGGCTAGTGCGGTGGCGCAAGCGGCATTCAAAATAGTCTTCATATTCGGGCTTTGTCTCACGGCTTCGCTTTCGGCAAGCGTGTGATGAGGGCGCTGGTGTCCGATCGTCCTCCGCCAGAGGCTTGCACATCGGCGTAGAACTGGTCAACCAAAGCCGAGATGGGCGATGACAGACCCAGCCGCTTCGCCTCGTCGAGAGCGTAACCAAGGTCCTTGCGCATCCAGTCGATCGCAAAGCCGAAGTCGAACGTGTCACCGGTCATCGCTGCCCAGCGATTGTCCATCTGCCAGCTCTGGGCGGCACCTCCGCTGATTGCTTCGAAAGTCTTGTCGAGATCCAAGCCAGCGCCTTGCGCCAACCGGATCGCTTCGGACAGGCCGCCCAAGACACCCGCGATGCACATCTGATTGGCCATCTTGGCGGTCTGCCCGGCGCCGATGGGGCCGACATGGACCACCGCCTTGGCGTAAGCCTGCATGACCGGTTCGGCACGCGACAATGCTTGGTCTGAACCGCCGCACATAATCGCGAGTTGGCCATTTTCAGCGCCCGCTTGTCCACCGCTGACGGGGGCGTCGATGAAGCCGACGCCTTTGGCTTCGCAAACGGCGCCGAGCTGACGCGCCATGTTCGCCGAGGTTGTGGTGTGATCGACCATGAGGCTTTCCGCCGCCATAGTCTCGAGAGCGCCGCCCGTTTCGGATGTCACACACTGGACGTCTTCATCGTTGCCAACGCAGGTGAAAACGATGTCCGTCCCATCGGCGGCTTCAGCCACAGTTTCCGCAAAGGTGATCGGCAATTTTTCACCTTCCCAAGCGCTGCGCCACGTCGCTGCGCGCTCTGGCGAGCGGTTCCAGACGGTGACGTCGTGACCAAAGCGTGCGAGGTGGCCGGCCATCGGGCCGCCCATAACACCAAGGCCGATAAAGGCGAGTTTTTGCGAAGTGCTCATGACGGCATCGCCTAGGGCTTTCGTGCGCGATTGCCAATCGCGGCTATCGAGGCCTTCAAGACATCCTTGATTGCCCTCTGGTCGCGTGAAGCCTAGGGGCGGTTCGCTATGACAAACCAGACCGCCATCGCTACGCCCGCTGATCTCACCATTGATGATGTTCGCGCCGCCGCTGCCCGTATTGAGGGCGCGGTTGTCAATACGCCGATGATGCACTCGATCACGCTGTCGGAAATTACCGGTGCGGAAATCTGGCTTAAGTTTGAGAACCTCCAATTCACCGCCGCTTACAAGGAACGCGGCGCGCTGAACGCGTTGTTGCAGTTGACTGAGGAGCAGAAGTCCCGAGGCGTTATTGCGGCGTCGGCGGGCAACCACTCCCAAGGGTTATCCTACCACGGCACCCGCCTTGGCGTCCCTGTGACGATCGTCATGCCCAGCACAACGCCAACCGTGAAGGTCATGCAAACCGAAAGTGTCGGCGGCAACGTGGTTTTGTTCGGCGAGACTTTTGACGACGCCGCCGCGCACGCGCGTGAGCTTGAAGTCGAACGGGGCCTGACCTTTGTTCACCCATTCGACGATCCGCAGATCGCAGCGGGGCAGGGCACGGTCGCGCTTGAAATGCTCGACGTGAAACCGGACCTCGATTGCCTAGTCACGCCAATTGGCGGC
>JBCAWP010000347.1:0-2187 GCA_038534535.1 Pseudomonadota bacterium | reverse complement strand
TGTAGGTTGTGACCGGCCTCTCCTGCAAGGGGCAGGGCTTTTTCCTCGGCGACGCCGCGGCGCTTGCCGCCCCGGCGCGTGCGTTTTGATTTCGCCGCCTGGCCCGGCCGCTCGCCGAGATCGGCGAGGATATCGGCCACCTCCCGCTCGATCGTTTTGGGCGTGATGCCGTGTTCCTCATTATGGGCGATCTGCTTCTGGCGCCGGCGCTCGGTCTCCTCCATCGCGCGCTGCATGGAGCCGGTGATATTATCGGCATAGAGCACCACCCGCGCCTCGGCATTGCGCGCGGCCCGGCCGATGGTCTGGACGAGGGAGGTTTCCGAGCGCAGGAACCCTTCCTTGTCCGCGTCGAGAATGCCGACAAAGCCGCATTCCGGAATGTCGAGGCCTTCGCGCAGCAGGTTGATGCCGACGAGTGTGTCAAACACGCCGAGGCGTAGATCGCGGATGATTTCGATACGCTCCACCGTGTCGATGTCCGAGTGCATATAGCGGACCTTCAGGCCCTGCTCGGTCATGTAATCGGTCAGGTCCTCGGCCATTTTCTTGGTGAGCGTGGTCACGAGGGAACGGAGCCCCTTGGCGGTGACCTCCTGGATTTCCGCGATGACGTCGTCCACCTGGCTCGCCCCGTCCTTTGAGACCGGGCGCACCTCCACCGGCGGATCGATAAGCCCCGTGGGGCGGATCACCTGTTCGGTGAACACGCCGCCGGTCTGCTCCAGTTCCCACTGCCCCGGCGTCGCCGAGACATGCACCGTCTGCGGGCGCATGGCCCGCCACTCCTCGAACTTCAGCGGGCGGTTGTCCTTGCAGGAGGGGAGGCGGAAGCCGTATTCGGCGAGCGTGTGCTTGCGGGAGAAGTCGCCGCGGTACATGGCGCCGAGCTGGGGGATCGTCTGGTGGCTCTCATCGACGAAGAGGAGCGCGTTTTCTGGGAGGTATTCGAAGAGGGTCGGCGGCGGCTCGCCCGGTTTGCGGCCCGTTAGGTAACGCGAATAGTTCTCGATCCCGTTGCACGATCCGGTGGCGGTCATCATCTCGATGTCGAACTCGCAGCGCTGTTGGATACGCTGGGCTTCGAGAAGTTTGCCGTGTTCTTCGAAATGGGCGATCGTGTCCTTCAGCTCACGTTTGATGGAGTCGACGGCCTGGTTCAGGGTCGGGCGCGGCGTCACATAGTGGCTGTTCGCATAGACCTTGATGGCCGGCAGGTCTTGAGACTTCTTGCCCGTGAGCGGGTCGAATTCCGTAATGGATTCCAACTCGTCCCCAAAGAAGGAGAGCTTCCAGGCCCGGTCTTCATAGTGGGCCGGGAAGATGTCGAGCACGTCGCCCTTCATCCGGAAGGTGCCGCGCCCAAATCCGGTATCATTGCGTGTGTATTGCAAGGCTACGAGCTTCGCTGCCACCTCGCGCTGCTCCACCCGTGAGCCCGCTTCCAGCTTGAACGTCATCGCCGTGTAGGTCTCCACCGACCCGATGCCGTAAATACAGGACACCGAGGCGACAATGATACAGTCGTCGCGTTCCAGGATCGCCCGCGTGGCCGAGTGGCGCATGCGGTCAATCGCTTCATTTATCGAGGATTCTTTCTCAATATAGAGGTCCGAGCGCGGGACATAGGCCTCCGGCTGGTAATAATCATAGTAGGAGACAAAATACTCGACGGCATTGTCCGGAAAGAAGGATTTGAACTCCCCATAGAGCTGCGCCGCAAGCGTCTTATTGTGCGCCAGGATCAAGGCCGGGCGCTGCGCCGCCTCGATAATCTTCGCCATAGTGAAGGTCTTGCCCGTGCCCGTCGCGCCGAGCAGCACCTGGTCGCGCTCGCCGGCCTGGACGCCCTCTACGAGTTCCGGGATTGCCGTGCGTTGGTCGCCGGCCGGCTCATATTTTGAGGCCACGCGCAGGGGATTGCCGGCATCGAAGCCAATCCAGTTCCGGTCCGGCCGGTGCGGCGTCCAAGTGGAGGAGGGCAAGCCGCTAACGGCGTCGATGGCGGCGCCATGTTGGAAGGTCGCGGGCGCTTCTGAGATGTTCTTCGGCATGGGTGAACATATGGGGCACGGGGTCGCGCAAGTCGAGCCCTTAGCGCCAACGCAAAACCGGGTTGCAGGCTAGCAACATGACACCTAGCTTAGAAATAAGGAGGAAGCCCACGCATTGAAAAATGACCTCATC
>JBCAWP010000346.1:0-2204 GCA_038534535.1 Pseudomonadota bacterium | reverse complement strand
GCTCGACAATCGCGATACGATCAGGATGAGATAACAAGCGAAATAGCGTACCAAGTTCCTTGGCGACCGTTCGGCGACTGGGAATGACCTGCTCCTAAATAACTGACTGAGTAAAAGGCTGACTTACCTTGTGGCACTGATATTGTTTAATGGACAAGCCGCAGATGTTGGCTGGATCCGGTTGAGAGGTTAGAATCTACGGGTGCAAGACGGGCTTCGGGAAGGCGCAATGGACGGCGGCCCAACCGCTTCGAAACGGCGTCTGCGAAAGCGTCGGGAGCCAGTTCTCTTTTGGCTAAAAAGGTGGGCGAGGTATGCGCCGGCAGAAGCCGATCCTCAATCGTTGCCATAAGTGCATTGTGCAGGAGAGCAGCTTGGTTTGGCTGCCCCAAGGCCGTCAACAATAATGTCGCCGATTGAAGCAGGGCCAAAAAACGACCGTCCTTTGGGACATCCACATGCTTGATGCGCCGGATGCACTCGGCTTCGAAATGGCTATTTGCACGATTGACTCGTACGATCGGGCGATAGCCCACATGACCGATCATGTCGGAGAGAATATTGTTCAGGACCGGTGCCGTTTCCGCATCGACGAGAACAATATCGTAGGCTGTTGGCGACGATGAGATTGCCGCAATACCGGTATCGCTCGATAGGGTCTTCCAAGACTTTGCGGGCAGGGCGAGTGACAGAGTTTCCGACACATCTCCCATCCCATTATGAGCGCCGTTTGTGAGCACGGTGACATTGGCGTCCCGTCGTCCAATCAGTTGGTTGACTGTCAGCGCTAGTCGACCCGCGATCTGATCGCCTTTGGAGAGCCCTGCATAGTCTACCGACAAGACGAGAATGTCCGTGCCTTCGCCGTGCTGTTCCATGAACGGCGCCAAAGACAAGAATCTCCACGCCGATAGCAAGTCGGCAGGCGGAGGTCTTCGATTGGATAGGACTATAGAATGATCGGGGATGGACGAGGCGTTCAATATAAAGCTCGCCTCATCTGCGAGTGCGCTTTGGCATCGAACAAGCTTCGACGATAGACCGGTTACAAGTTTGTCGAGCAATGAAAGGCACGCTTTGATGCACCGCTCATCAGAGGAATCCGTCGCGAGCCCGATTATTGTTGGATGTGTGCTTTGGGTGGTCACTAATCTCAGATGTTTAGGGGCGGGGCGCCTCGCCATGCCGAAGCTCCTTCAGACGACTTGGCGCAGATTTAAGCGACTGTGTTCTTTTCAATAATTACAAATTATCTTCGACATCATTCTGTTAAACAGAACGGAAATAGGGTGTCGGTGCGTGAGTTCGATGCCCGAGACACTTTCAATCGGCGCTCGCTCACCAAATATTCATCTACTCTGGGCGAGGTCTGCACGATTTGGCGGACGAGGGGACATTCTAATGGAACAGTTCAGTTTATCCGGAAAGCGGGCGTTGATCACGGGGGCATCATCTGGCCTCGGAGCGTCATTTGCTAAGGTCTTGAGCGATGCCGGGGCTGAGGTCGTCCTCGCGGCGCGGCGTGTGGACCGCCTGAATGCGCTCGCAGACGAAATCAATTCGTCCGGCGGACATGCGTCGGCCCTATCGCTCGACGTGACCAAGCCCGAAAGTGTGGAAGCGGCGTTCGCTCAGATCGCTGCGACGGGAAAGCCAGTCGATGTCATCATCAATAATTCCGGGATCAGCCGGGAAGATTGGATTGCCAGTATGTCAGAGGACGAGTGGGCCGCAGTGCTCGACACCAATCTCACCGGTGTCTGGCGGGTGGCCAAAGCTGCCGCGGCGGCGTTGATGGCCGCCAACATGCCCGGAAGCATTGTCAACACCGGCTCGATTACAGCGTTTCGGCCATCACATCTTATAGGGGCATATTCGGCCTCAAAGGCTGCGGTGACCAATTTGACGCGGACAATGGCCCTCGAATGGGCGCGCTGCAATATACGCGTGAACGCGCTTGCACCGGGATATTTTCTGACTGAGATCAATGATGATTTCATCGAGACTGAAGCGGCCGAGAAAATGATCAAACGGATTCCGATGCGCCGGCTTGGCCACATAGAAGAGTTAGCGGGGCCACTTCTGCTGCTATCATCGGATGCGGGCGCCTACATGACCGGCGCGACACTCGTCGTCGATGGCGGACACCTCCAATCGGCTCTTTAGATGATTAGATCCAATTTTGGCGCGTACTTTCACCTTTT
>JBCAWP010000345.1:0-2213 GCA_038534535.1 Pseudomonadota bacterium | reverse complement strand
GTCAGAGTTCCCGCCGAGGAGCCGATCGCGAAGCGCATCGACATCCGCTGGAAGGTCGACCGCGTAGCCTTCCGCTTTCATCCGGACGAGCGTGTTAAACAGGGACTCGAAGACAGCGAGATAGGCTGCGGTGCCCGCTGCACCGCCATTTGGCGGGAAATTGAAAAGTGTGATGGCGACCTTTCGGTCCTTGGGCGGCGTCTGGCGGAGCGCGATCAGCTTTTCGACGCGGCGGGCCAGCATCTCTGCGCGCTCCTGGCAGCTTTGCATCCGCATCACGCCGGGCTCGGCCATGGATGGCTCGGGCTGACAGGCCCGCGCACAGCCCGTGCACGCCTCGCCACCTGACCGCGCACCAAAGACGATTGGACCCGTGGCCCCATCGATCTCGGGGATCGCGACCATGATCGTTGTCTCGACGGGGGAGAGCCCTTGGGCATTTGCGCCCCAGCCTTCCATGGTCTGGAATTCGAGCGCCTGGGCAGAGAGATAGGGAACGTCGATCCCGTCCAGGATTTCAGCTGCGGCAACGGCGTCATTATAGGCCGGGCCGCCAACGAGCGAGAAACCGGTGAGGGAGACAATCGCGTCGACGATCGGACGGCCGTCTTTCATGAATTGGCTGCGCACGGCGGCGCGCCCGTCCAGCCCACTGGAAAACGCGGGGATGACGCGCAGGCCCCGCGCCTCTAGCGCCTGGATCACGCCATCATAGTGCCCGGTGTCGCCAGACAAAACATAGGACCGCATGATGAGGAGGCCGACGGTTGGCCGGCTGGAGCGCGCGAGGGGCAATTTGGTCGCCCGTTCAGCAACGTGGGGCGTCATCCGTGGGTGGTAGACGCCGACATCGGGATACACCTCCGGTGCGGCCGGGGCCATTTGGCCGACGAGGTGGGCGCGCGGCCCACGCGCATACCGGTCCAGCAGGTAGCGGATGAGGTTTTCGATGTTCCGATCGGAGCCGGACAGCCAGTATTGCAGCGTCAGAAAATAGGCCCGCACATCCTGGGCGGTTCCGGGAATAAACTTCAGAAGCTTTGGTAGCCGGCGCAGCATTTTCGCCTGGTTAGCGCCAGCTTTCGCCTTGTCGGACGATCCGCGGAGCCGCTTTAGCAGGGCGATGGGGCCGCTCTCAGGTTTGTCCATGCGGAACCGGCCGAGCTTGGTCAGTTTGACGATCTCGGCCGAAGATAAGCAGCCGGCGATTGCATCGCAGGCCTCCCGCCGGGCCTGAAGCGCCGGCAGAATGGCCCGGATTTGATCCTCCATGAAAAGCATCGAGGCGACAACCACGTCGGCGCTTTCAATATCAGCCTTGCAGGCCTCCAGCATATCGGCGCGGCGGTTCCAATCAGCGGCGGCATGGAAGCGGATACTGAGATTTGGCAAGTCGCGCTTTAGCGCCGCTTCCGCGCGCTGGACGGCGGCTTCCAGCTGGCGATCCAGGGACATCAGCACAATGCTGATTGGCGTATGGTCCGGGAACTTACCGGCCATAATGCGCCTTTGCATCGTAAAGTGTGTCGAGGGTGATGCGCGAGAGCGCTCGCTCTTCTGCGAAGCGCTCTGTGTTGCGCCGCGCTTTGCCGCGGACAAAGAACGGGATTTTTTTCAGCTCTGTTTCGGCATCGCTGTCCCAAGCGATGGGGGCTGGCTCGTCGTGATGGTGCGGAATATCGCTCGCGCCATGCCCGCCCAAATGCGAAGCCCCCGCGCTATCATGGAATTCGAAATCATCTCGGAACATGCCGAGCAGGTGTTCTTCAAGCCCCATCACTAAGGGATGGACCCAGGTGTCAAAGAGGACATTCGCCCCTTCATGCCCCATTTGCGGCGCATAACGCGCTGGGAAATCATGCACATGCACCGGAGCGGAAATCACCGCACACGGAACGTTTAGTCGCTTCGAGATATGGCGTTCCATCTGGGTGCCGAGGACGAGTTCGGGGCGTGTCTCGGCAATGGCTGCCTCAACTTCCAGATAATCATCCGTGATCAGCGGTTCGACGCCATAGCGCTCAGCCGCGGCGCGAAGCGGCCGGGCGAATTCGCGATTATAGCACCCGAGCCCCACGACCTCGAAGCCAAGTTCATCACGGGCGACGCGGGCCGATGCGATGGCATGTGTTGCGTCGCCGAACACGAAAACCCGCTTGCCAGTGAGATAGGTCGAATCCGTCGAACCTGCCCTGGTGGTCACGTTCGGTGGA
>JBCAWP010000344.1:0-2217 GCA_038534535.1 Pseudomonadota bacterium | reverse complement strand
GCCACGATCCGCACTTGCTGATCGAGGGCTGCATGGTGGCGAGCCGGGCGATGCGCGCCCATGCCTGCTATGTCTATATTCGGGGGGAATACATCGCCGAGCGCGAGGCGCTGGAAGCGGCAATTAAAGAGGCCTATGAGGCGAAGCTGATCGGCAAGAACAATGTGAATGGGTGGGATTTCGATCTCTACGTTCATCACGGCGCCGGCGCTTATATTTGCGGCGAGGAAACCGCGCTGCTTGAAAGCCTGGAAGGCAAGAAAGGCCAGCCGCGCCTGAAGCCGCCATTCCCGGCGAATGCCGGCCTCTATGGCTGCCCGACAACCGTGAATAATGTGGAATCAATCGCCGTTGTGCCAACGATCCTTCGGCGCGGCGCGGAGTGGTTCTCCGGCTTTGGCCGACCAAATAATACGGGCACGAAACTCTTCTGTGTGTCTGGCCATGTGAACGCGCCGTGCAATGTGGAAGAGGAGATGTCGGTCACGTTCCGCGAACTGATCGATACCCATTGCGGGGGCATTCGCGGCGGCTGGGACAATCTGAAAGCCGTGATCCCGGGCGGCTCCTCCGTGCCTATGGTGCCGGCGGAGCAGATCATGGATGCCTATATGGATTTCGATACGCTGCGGGATCTGAAATCAGGCCTCGGCACGGCTGCGGTGATCGTGATGGACAAGTCCACGGATCTGATCAAAGCCATCGCTCGTATCTCCTACTTTTATCGGCATGAAAGCTGCGGCCAGTGTACGCCTTGCCGGGAGGGGACGGGCTGGATGTGGCGGGTTCTGGAACGCATGGCCAAAGGCGAGGCCGGGCATGAAGAGATCGACCTTCTACTGGACGTGTCTTACCAGGTGGAAGGCCACACGATCTGTGCGCTGGGCGACGCTGCGGCGTGGCCTGTGCAAGGCCTGATCCGGCATTTCCGCCATGAGATTGAAGAGCGCATCAACCAATATCGCCTGCCACGCGCCGTCGTGCATGGTGCGGTCGTCGCGGCGGAGTAGGGAAGCGAGATGTCGGATACGTTCAAACTCGTTGTTGACGATCAGGAAATCGAGGTGCCGCGGCACTACACGCTGATGCAGGCGTGTGAAGAAGCCGGCGCCGAGATCCCGCGCTTTTGCTATCATGAGCGCCTGTCGGTGGCGGGCAATTGCCGCATGTGTCTTGTTCAGTGGCATGGGGCGCCGAAGCCGATTGCAAGCTGCGCGCAGACCGTCGGCGATATGCGTATGAACCCGGACGGGTCGCCCCCGCGAATTTCGACGACGGGCGACTATGTCCAGAAGGCCCGCGCCGGCGTGATGGAGTTTCTCCTCATCAACCACCCGCTGGATTGTCCGATCTGCGACCAGGGCGGGGAATGCGACCTGCAGGACCAAGCGGTGGCCTATGGCCGGTCGGGCTCGCGGTATGAGCTGAACAAGCGCGCCGTCGAAGACAAGCAGATGGGTCCGCTTGTGAAGACGATCATGACGCGGTGCATCCAGTGCACGCGGTGTGTCCGCTTTGCAGCCGAAGTCGCCGGTGTTGAAGAGATCGGTATGATTTCCAGAGGCGAAGATGCTGAGATTACGACCTATCTCGAAAAATCGCTGACCTCGAACCTATCGGGCAATGTGATTGATCTCTGCCCGGTCGGCGCGTTGACCTCGAAACCCTACGCTTTCAATGCGCGGCCGTGGGAGTTGCGCAAAGTCCCGTCGATCGATGTGATGGATGCCATGGGCGCGGCCATCCGGGTCGATGCGAAGGGCGACGCCGTGATGCGGATCATGCCGCAGGTGAACGAAGAGATAAACGAGGAATGGCTGTCGGATAAGTCCCGCTTTATCTGGGATGGGCTCGCCCGCCAGCGCCTGGATACGCCTTATATTCGCGAGGATGGAAAACTCCGCAAAGCGGGCTGGAAAGAAGCCTTCGGGACCCTCACCGAGACCCTCTCATCGGAGGCGAATGAGGGCGGGGCGCGGGTTGGCGTTATTGCCGGCGACTTGATCGAGGTGGAACAGGCCAAAGCCGCCCTCGACCTGTTCCGCTCCCTCGGTGTTCAGAATACTGATTGCCGCCCGGCGGGGGCGCAGTATGGCACCGACGGTCACCGCGCGCGCTATGTGCTCAACCCGACGCTTATGGGCATTCCAGACCGCCGCCTCAACGCGTGGATCGGTCCCAATCAGCAAGAGCCCGTCGGCCTCTTCGATGCCCATA
>JBCAWP010000343.1:0-2256 GCA_038534535.1 Pseudomonadota bacterium | reverse complement strand
CGAAATCACGCGGCTCAGAACCGACCTTTACTCGGCGAATGTCACCACTGACGTGGGCACCCCCTGACACCTGGGGGTCCTCTTCACATCGGAAAATTTCTGCTAGACAGGCCTCGATGTCTATTTGGACGAGAATTCTGGAGTCCGGGAAACAATTGTTCGATCCTGAGACGACCGAGCCACAGGGCGCGGTTGACGGGGCATGCGCGCCGGATCCGAATGATGTCGGGTTTACGGCCGCAGTGATTGGTCTCGGGGCGAAACTTGCCAAGGCCGATGGCACAGTCACCGACGACGAGATCGCCGTTTTCTCCCATGTCTTCAAAACAGCGCCTGAGGATGCGGGATCGGTCCGGCGGGTCTTCGATCTCGCGCGGCAAACGGTGCGCGGTTATGAGAGTTATGCGCGCAAACTCGGGAGAAAATACCGCGATCGCCCGTGCTTATTGGAAGGCGTGCTGGACGGATTGTTCTATATCGCTGGCGCCGATGGCGTCGTTACAGCGGACGAGATGTCGTATCTTCAAACCGTTTCAGCGGCGTTTGGTTTCTCAGACGCGACTTTCCGGCGCATACGGGCGAGCCATTTGGGGCCGGATCCGGAAGACCCATACGCCATTTTGGGGGTGTCCCATGACGCTGACTTCGATGACATCCGGCTGGCCTATCGCCGGCTGATGGCGGATAACCATCCTGACCGGGTGGTGACGAATGGAGCGCCGCGTGAGTTTGAGGCAGCCGCGCACGATAAAGCCGCGGCCATTACGTCTGCTTATGCGAGAATACGCGTGGAACGTGGTTTGCTGATAAGACCTGATTGACGATTGAGTCGGATAAACCCATCTTTAAAGCGACAGAAGGAGCGCTCCATGACGGCCAACGGCACAGCGAACACCGCCTTTGATCCAATTTCAGCCATTGGGGCAGGGGTTTATCGTGGCTGGCGTCTCATGGTGCGGGTCTTCCTAGGCGGACTATTTGTGATCGGCGCGGGTATCGTCGCCCTCGCAACGGCGATGCTGGGACTTCTGATTGCCCTTGCCGCCTTGATATTGCGGTATTCCGGCGCGGCCACGGTCCAGGTGCGGACCGCCCGGGCGCGGCGCGAGCCGACTTCGGACCCGGACACAATCACGCTTGATGCCCGCCGGACTGCGCGCGGCTGGACGGTGGAGTAACGTCTCCGTCGAAGCTGCCCGGCCAGACTGGCAATGGGTCTCCCGTCTAAAAAACTTCTCTATCGCCCGCAGTAAATCCTGATAGTCAGCTGGCTATGAACGTCCGCGACTTTGCCTTGTTGAGCGCTGTCTGCTTCGTCTGGGGCCTCAATATTGTCGTGACCAAATGGGCCGTGACGGATGCTGGCGTGCCGCCGCTCTTCTTCGCTGCGGTTCGCTTTTTAGGCATCGCGATCGTACTGGTCACTTTTCTACGTCCGCGGCCGCAGGACCTTCGAGCACTGTTCTTGATTGCCATGTGCATTGGCGCGGCCCACTTTGCGCTCCTTTTCGTCGGGCTTGCGAATGCCGAAGCGTCTGCAGCGGCCGTGACGGGGCAATTGGGTGTCCCGTTTTCGACCCTTATGAGCATGGTGTTCTTGGGCGAGCAGGTAAGGTGGCGCCGCGGCCTCGGCATCGTCCTTGCTTTTTTGGGCGTCCTGATCATCGCGGTAGACCCGACGAGCTTCTCGATATCTTACGGGCTGCTCTACATTGTGGCGTCTGCCTTTATCGGCTCCATTGGAGGCATCTTGATGAAGCGTATGGAACCGATCTCCGCTCTACAGATGCAGGCGTGGGTCGGAGCCTTTTCGTTTCTCCCGCTATTTGCCTTGTCAGGGATCCTGGAAGCCGATCAAGCGAGCAGCTATGTGCAGGGCGGCGTTTTGGTATGGTTTGCTACCGCCTTCGCCGTCTTGGGCGTCTCAATCTTCGGGCACGGCGCCTTTTATACGCTTATCAAGCGCCACGACATTTCCCTTCTGTCGCCCTTAACCCTCATGACTCCAATCTGGGGCGTTGTTTTAAGTGTATTGATGTTAGGCGAGCCGCTGACGCTTCGGCTCGTGATCGGCGCGGTCGTCTCGCTCAGCGGTGTCTTCGTCATCGCGGTGCGCCGAAATCAAAGATTGCCTGAAGCATCCTTAGGGAAGAAGCTCGGAGGCGTGTCATGATGGATGTGACAGACCGGCCAAGTCCAAATTTCAATGATCGGAAGGCCAAGATCGATATGCTGGTGCTCCACTATACCGGCATG
>JBCAWP010000342.1:0-2269 GCA_038534535.1 Pseudomonadota bacterium | reverse complement strand
GTCTCGATCCAGCCCGGCATATCACCGGCCACCGGACAACCTGGCGCGGTCAATGTCATCTCGATATCGACTTTCCGGTCGTCATCGATATCGACTTTGTAGATCAGGCCAAGCTCATAAATATCCACCGGAATTTCCGGGTCATAGACCGATTTAAACGCCGCGATCAGCCCATCGGTGATGCGGTTCAACTCGTCCTGGGGAATCTTACAGTCCTCGACCTCTGCCGGCGCGGGCGCTTCGCCCGCCAGATCCAAGGTCTCAGGTGCGGTCATGTCGTCAGCCATGCTGCCTCTCATACCAACATCCCGCGGGCTTTTTCCAGCGCTTCTGCAAATTGCTCCACATCGTCGAGCGTATTGTAAATGCCGAAGCTGGCCCGCGCTGTTGCGCTCACACCAAGATAAGTCATCAACGGTTGAGCGCAATGGTGTCCGGCCCGCACGGCAACGCCGTAGCGGTCGAGCAGTTGGGCGATGTCGTGGGGGTGCGTGCCTTCAATGCTGAAGGACAGAACTGAACCCTTGCCGGGCGCCGTGCCATAAATCCGCAGACCGTTCACGCCGGACAAGAGGTCGACGGCGCGGCCATAGAGCGCCGTCTCATGCGCTTCGACATCAGACAGTGAAAAGGCTTCAAACCACCGAATCGCAGCGCCAAGGCCAACCGCTTCGAGAATTGGCGGGGTGCCGGCTTCAAACTTATGGGGCGCGGCATTGTAGGTGATGCGATCCTGCTCGACCGTTTCGATCATTTCCCCGCCGCCCTGATAGGGGCGCAGGGCGTCAAGCGCCTCAGGTCGTCCATAAAGCACGCCAATTCCGGTGGGGCCGTAGAGCTTATGACCGGAGAAGACATAATAGTCGCAGCCGAGCGCTTGGACATCGACATCGAGGTGAATGGCAGCCTGGCACCCATCAAAAAGGACCGGTGCGCCAACGCTGTGGGCAAGTGCCGTAATGCGCTTCGCGTCCGTGACGGTGCCGAGGACGTTTGACATATGGGTGAGCGCGACGAACCGCGTTTTCGGGCCGATGGCCGCCTCCAGCGCCGCCATATCAAGCGCGCCCTCCTCGGTCAGGTCCACCCATTTCAGGACGGCCCCATGACGTTCCCGCAGGAAGTGCCAGGGGACGATATTCGAATGGTGTTCCATCACGGACAAGACGATCTCATCGCCCGGCTGAATGTCAGCGCTCAGTCCAGAGGCGACAAGGTTGATCGCTTCGGTTGCGCCCTTCGTGAAGACGATTGTCTCGGTCGACGGCGCGTTCAGGAACCGGCGGACGTCCTCGCGGGCGCCCTCGAAGGCTTCGGTCGTCTCATTTGCCAGCGTATGTAGGCCCCGATGGACATTGGCATAGGCCGTGCGTGCTTGGCCCGCCATGGCATCGATCACCGCGTCCGGCTTCTGGGCGCTCGCGGCACTATCGAGATAAACAAGCGGGCGACCATGGACTTCCCGGGACAGGATCGGGAATTCGCGGCGGATCTCTTCAATGTCGAAACGGCGTGTTGTCATGGCTGCGATATGGGGCTAACCGGCAGGTTTGTCGATGCGGCAGGATGGGCGCCGGCGGCGCTAACGCGACACGGCGCTTTGGCGCAGAATCCAGACAAAAAGACCGGCATAAAGCCCGTCAAACGCACCGCCAATGGCCGCAGACGGTAGCAGGACACCCCGGACAACCCCGACCAACACCATCAGGAATGCGATCGCCTTCCCAATAACCGCAAGGCGAATGATCGCGCGGTTTCGCTCTAAGTCCATCGCGGCCCAGGCATAGCCAAGGCCAAAAGCGAAGACCGCCGCGGCGAAGGGATACATCACGCCGATAGCAGGACTTCCCACCTCCCCCGTCATGGCCGCCATTACGGCATCGGGAACCACGACGAATGCAAGAGCAACGCCCATATTAAAGACGGCGGCGCTCCACAGGATCAGCCGGGCGGGCATTAGGCCGCGGAGGCGTTGAGCCAGAACCGCGCCATATCGAGCAAGCGTTCTTTCGCCGCGTCTGGCGCCGCATCCAACGCCTCGGACACGAACGCCTCTGTGAGAAGCGCCTTCGCCGCCGCGTCGGGAATGCCGCGTTGGCGCAAATAAAAGAGCTGCTCTGGATCAAGCGCCCCACATGTATTGCCATGCGCGCATTCAACATCGTCGGCATAGATTTCGAGTTCGGGCTTCGCATTGACCACAGCGCCGTCCTCAAGAAGTAAGGCATTGTGCTGCATGTCGGCGGACGTCTTCTGCCCGACATTTTTC
>JBCAWP010000341.1:0-2272 GCA_038534535.1 Pseudomonadota bacterium | reverse complement strand
GCGGTGTTCCGTGACGGCGCCCGTGCCATGTGCGCGCCACATGTCGGGCGAGCCGCCGGACGAAACCACCTTCACCTCCAGTCCATCTGCCTCGATCAGCGCTTTCGCCTCGCTCAACCAGGCTTCGGCGTCTTCCATCCGACCGACCGGTGGAAAGGTCATCAGGCCGCCGAAGGTGAGGCCGGGAAGGCGGTCAATCAGGCGGGCCAACTCGGCGGCGGCGGCCGGTGTCGCAACGCCGCACCGGTCCGCGCCCGTGTTGCATTCGACGAGGACCGTCAGCGGCGTTGCGGCGTCGGCGAACGCGCGGCTGAGACCGTCAACGACCGTTTCGTTATCGGCGACAACGGAAAGCCGGACCTTTTCGGACAATGCGCGCAGACGGGCCGTCTTGGTGTCACCCAGGATGTTGTATGTGATCAGGACATCATCGATGCCGCCTTCTGCGATCATGGCTTCCGCTTCGCTGACCTTCTGGCAGGTTATGCCGATCGCCCCCTGCGCAACCTGGTATTTCGCCAGGCCCGGCAATTTGTGTGTCTTGATGTGCGGGCGCAGCCTCAGGTCCTTGCTGTCGCAATGGGCCTGATACTTGCGGATATTGGCCTCGGCGATGTCCAGGTCCACCAGAACGCAAGGTGTGTCGAGGGTCGGGAAAATCATACGAGTTCCTCGTGATGGGGATTGTCTGCCATTGGCCATATCTCGCGTTCCAAGCGGGTGTAGGCGGTCCGGCGCGGGTCGCTAGGATAAGGCCCATCGACTGCAGCATAAAGAATTTCTCCCGCGATCGGGGCAAATGCGCCGTGAAAATGATTGGTCGACTTGACGATCAGGATCCGTTTGGCGTCCAGATCGATGCCGAGATTGGTGAAGAGGTCCGGCGCAAACGCCTGCGACCGGTTGGAATTGAGCACGATATCGAGATCGCCAATGCGGATCGCCGCGCTGTTGCCGAGCGGAACGACGGACGCGCCGAAGCTCTGAATGGCGTTTTCCACCAGCCGGGTCACGCGCACGCGTGCATCGACAGGCTGACCGGCGTGGGCGGACGTCTTGCCACCGAAACGGAGATCGAATTCAGCACCTTCGCCGGCGGCAAAACACAGCCGTACGGCCATTGGATCCCAGATCGTGCCCAGCGCTACGCCTTGCAGACCCAGGTCAAGGACATGCTGAAGCAGGATGGTGGAGTCACCGGCGACACCGCCGCCCGGATTGTCCCAGACATCCGCAATAACCACCGGCGAACGGGGGCTCCTGTCCGCGCGTGCCAGGGCATCCACGGGTTCCAGAAACTCCGGCGTTGCGCGGCCGCGAAAGCTGAAAAGTTCCATCCCGAGATCCTTCGCCAGCCGGTCGCCGCGCGCGCCATCGCCGTTCGTGGTCACAATCATCTTGGCCCCGAGATCGGGCGAGTCGCCGGCCATGAAACCGTGAATGACCGATGCCGAGAGGATATCGCCGGATCGTTCGAGTGCGTTCAGTCTGTCGATAAATCCGCGCATCGGCTCAAGACTGGTCGGCAAGATGTCGATCATGCGCACGTCGAAGACGCTCATGACAGGAAAGATTTCTCCGCGTGCCGCCTTGAGCGTCAGCTCTACGCAGTCCTCGCCGGCTTCGACAAAATCCGTGTGCGGAAACTCCTTGAAGACGGTGATGATATCCGCGCTTCTGGTGCGTTTTTCGCTCAGATGGCTATGCGGGTCAAAGGTCGCGCCAATCCGGCAGTCCGGGCCGGCAATTTCCCGCGCGGCCTCCAGAAGGTCGCCTTCGCAGTCAACGCAGCCGTCGGCGATCATGGCGCCGTGCAGGCCGAAGATGACAGCGTCGAGCGGCAGCGCCGCCTTCAACTGGTCGAGCACTTCGTTGCGCAGGCGCTGCCATGTCGGCGCGCTCACGAGGCCACCTGGTTCGGCCCATGTGGCCGTGCCTTCGATCAGTTCGATCTCGCCGCGCGCGGCGCGCTTGCGCAGGGCGGGGAACACGGCGCTGCACAGCGTCGGTGTTTCCGGATGTTCACCGGGTGGTGCATAGAAGCTCTGCTCAAAGTCCGAAAAATCCGTCCTCAAGGGCGAAAACGTGTTGGTCTCGGTCGCGACGGACGCACAAAAAACGCGCATGAAAACCCCGGTCAAAATGAAAAGTCGGCTAGGTGATGGACCCACAAAGGAGGCTGAAATGGTTTGAGGCGGCTTGCGCCTCCTCCGCGTTGCGAAAGGCTTGAAAATGAACCACATTTCCCGCGCTTCCGCGCCTTGATGAGACG
>JBCAWP010000340.1:0-2290 GCA_038534535.1 Pseudomonadota bacterium | reverse complement strand
GTGATCGAATTGCTCAGGTGACACAGGGGTGACCGACCGATCCCCGCGCCGCGTCAGATTGACCACTGCGAGTCCGGCCGCGCCGATCAGCAGAAACGCAAAAGGTAAGCCCCAGAGCGCCAGACCAGAAAGGCCACGCGCTGGCGGACGGAAAAGCACGAATTCGCCGTATCGCGCCTCAAACCATGCGCGCACGTCTTGATCGCTAGCCCCATCTGCAATCATTTCCCGCACGCGGACCCGCATGTCGCCGGCAATATCTGCGGCGCTTTGGGAAATCGGCTCGTTCTCGCAGGCAACGCAGCGGATCTCCTGCATCAATGCTTGGGCGCGGGCTTCTGCAACTGGGTCGTCTAACGGCTCATCGAACGCCATCAAAAGCGGAATGAGCGCCAGGGCGAACCAGCGCATCACGCGACCGCTCCATCGGTTTCAGCGGTCACTGCTTCTATGTCCGCGACACTCCGATCTTCGATCACGGTCGCCTTCTTTGCCGTCTGGGGCGTGCGGAGCGCGAGCAATCCGCCTAGCCCCATTAGGATCACGCCAAAGAAGACCAAGTCGATCAGCGGGTTGAAATAGACCCTGAAGGTCCAAAGGGTCTGCCCATCGATCACACGGCGATCGCCCAGCGCCGTATAGAGATCACCGCGCCAGGTCTTCAGGATCGCCGTCTCCGTCGTCGGCATTTGGGCGGCAGGGTAATATCGTTTCTCGGGCCGCAGTTCCGCGCGCTGATCACCGCGCGAAACGACCAATGTGCTCGTGTCGGAATACCAGTTTGGACCCTCGCCCGTGCGGACATCGTCAAGTGTTAATGTCCAGCCTGCCACGTCCTCAGATTGACCTGCGGCGAGCGCGACCGTCCGCTCATAGGACGATCCGGTTTCAATCACGGCCCCGATCACAAACAGACCGAGCCCGGCATGGGCAAACGTCATCCCCCAGACCCGCGCTGGTAATTTCAGGAGCCGCCCTGGGGTCACTGCGCGCCGCCAAAGCTCGAGGCCTGCGCCGCCGATCAGCCAGATGCCGAGGCTCACACCAATCGCGGCGCCAATAGGTACCGAAAAGACAAACAAAAGCGCCAATGAAACCCCGCCCAGAATGGCGCCGATCGCCGCCCCGAGCTGCCAGTTTTTCACGGCATCCGCTTTACCCCAGCTCCAGCGCTGAACGATGGGCAGGAAAATCACAAGAAGGGCCATCATAGGCGCGAATGTCAGATTGAAGTAGGGCGCCCCGACGGTCATTTGTCGGCCGGTCACTTCCGCGAGCAAGGGAAACAGCGTCCCAAGTAGGACCGTTGCCGTCGCCACCGCAAAAACGAGGTTGTTCAGCATTAAAGCGCCTTCCCGGCTCACCATCTCCCAGGCCGGACCACCGCGTAGCGCTGGGGCCCGCCAGGCAAAAAGCCCGAGAGCCGCCGATCCGTAAGCCACAAGCCCAGCCAAAAGCAGGCTGCCGCGAAGGGGATCCACCGCAAAAGCATGAACCGAGGTCAAGACGCCGGACCGCACAAGGAATGCACCGAGTATTGAAAAGCAGAAGGCGAGCACAGCCAACAGCGCCGTCCAGGCCGCAAACCCTCCGCGCTTTTCCGTAACAATGATCGAATGCAGAAGCGCCGTCCCGACGAGCCACGGCATGAGCGACGCATTTTCAACGGGGTCCCAAAACCACCAACCGCCCCAGCCGAGCTCATAATACGCCCAGTACGCGCCAAGCATGATGCCAATTGTCAGTGGCACCCAGGCGGCCAGGACGAAAACGCGGCTGGCTCGCGCCCATTCGCGGTCAATTCGGCCTTCGATCAACCCGGCCGCGGCGAGCGCGAACACGAAGGAAAAACCTACATAGCCGAGATATAACATCGGAGGGTGGATCGCGAGGGCCGGGTCCTGAAGGAGCGGGTTCAGACCAATACCTTGCAGCGGCACAGGGTTCAGCCGCAAATAGGGATTGGACGCGAACAAGAGATAGGCGAGCGAGCCGACGGCAATCGCGCCCTGAACACCGAGGGCCCGTGCCTCGAAGACCGGTCGCTCCGTCCGCAAAAATTGTACACCCGCTACCGCGAAGCCAAGGGTGACGAGGCACCACAGCGCCATGGACCCCTCATGATTGCCCCATGTCCCGGCAATCTTGAACAGGAGCGGCTTCAGCGTGTGGGAGTTTTGCGCCACGAGCGCGACCGAGAAATCAGACCTGACGAAAGCGAAAACAAGGAGGACGAATGACAAGAGCATCACTGCGAAGCCAGACACGGCCATCCGCGCCGCCATGGCCC
>JBCAWP010000339.1:0-2299 GCA_038534535.1 Pseudomonadota bacterium | reverse complement strand
CTCCTCGCCGGCCTCCTCCCCGCAGAGCTCTCAAAAGCCCTCGCCCCGTGGGATACAAGTTGAGATATCCGACAAAACCGAGACCCAAAAGTCCGACCAACGAACAGATCGGGCGCTTTGATCGTGTTACAATTGGTCTTGCGCAAGATGCGCCGCACGTCCGGCGCGAACTTGCCTAATTGTCATCCAGGGAGCCCGCCATGGCCAAGCATATTTGTGTCCTCAACGGACATCCGGACCCATCCGAAGACCGGTTCGTCCACGCCCTCAGCCGATCCTATGCAAAAGGCGCCGAGCTGGCAGGTTACTCGGTCGAGACGATCGATATTGGTGGAATCGCTCTGGAGCCGCTTGGCTCTGCAGCCGATTTCGAAACCCCGCCCGACAGCCGCATTCAGGAAGAACGCGAAAAGATTGCGCGCGCGGATCATATCATGTTCGCGTTCCCGCTCTGGCTCGGGTCGATGCCAGCTAAAACACGGGCCTTTATCGAACAGACGGCTCGTGGCGGATTCTATTTGGACACATCGGACAAGGAAAAAAGCTGGCCGAAGAAGATGATGGCCGGCAAGTCGGCCCGGGTCATCGTCACCATGGGCATGCCAGCGATCGCCTATAAACTCCTTTTCGATTCAGGCGCGCTTAAAGCCGTAGAGCGTGGTCTGCTCGGCATTTCCGGCTTCAAACCTGTCCGCCACACCGTCTATGGCGGTGTCGATGCCGTCTCGGCTGACAAACGCGCCACCTGGCTGGATGACGTGCGCAGATTAGGAGCAGGCGCCCAATGAAAATGATCGATCATTCGGCCAAACCGAGCAACGCATTCTAAAATAGCGACAGTTATTGCAAGATCCTGCGGCTAAGATTGCGCTCGTGCGGTTTTCTAGCAAAACTGACTGCGGGCAATATCATGTAGGGGAGTGTGCCGTGTCTTTAGACGACGCGTTTAATAGCCGTGACGTGGGCACGCATAAGCCAGTACCGCCAGCCATCCAGCAAGATGATTGGTCTTTCGGTGAATTGGATCCGCGCGGTGCGCCGAGTTGTACCGACGACCATATCTATGCGTCAGCAGCCCTCCTTGAGCGCACTGATGGTCAGCCCTATGAGGTGCATTTCAAGACCGAGTATGACATCATCAACTTCACGGCCCGGCCGACCACGGTCGAAACCGCGTTTGATAGTGACCTCGTCGCCGAGCGGTTCTGTATTCCTTTCGGCATGGCCTATTATCCGGCGGGTAGTGAGGTCTTTCTGCGCCGACAGCACTGGGCCGGTCCGAATGTGAGCCTCGCCGTCAACCCAAATCTGACCCGTCAGGTCTTTGGCGATAGAGGTATCAACACCGTGCCGGAGCGTATCGTTTTCCGCTATACATCCCCCAAAGTGAAGTATCTTACGGCCGCTTTCCTGGACTTGTTCGAAGATCCAAACCCCCCGTCCGATATGATGGTTGCCTCCATGGCGATTATGGCGGCAACCTCCGTTGCCGAAGCCGTTGGCGCGCCGCCATCAGCGGAGAAAAAAGGTAAGAAGACGCTTCAATATCAAGCGATCCAGCGCGCGCGAGACTATATCCAGGATCATCTGGGCGATGCCTTATCGATGCAGCAGCTCGCCCAGGAAGCCGGGATGAGCGCCTCGGCCTTTTCGCGGAACTTCCGTCAAATCGTGGGGCAGGGGCCATGTGCCTTCGTGGTTGCCGCGCGCGTCGACAAGGCGCGCCTCTTCCTTGAGGAGGGTATACTCAGCCTTGCCGAGATCGCCTTTCAGTGCGGCTTCAGTAGCCAGTCCCACTTTTCAAATACGTTCCGGAAACACCTCGGCGTGACGCCTGGACAATATCGCCAAGGGGTTTGATGGCGTGGTAAAATTCGCGGTAAACCGTTGAAAAAAATACAAAAAAGACGCATGTTTCCGGCAAATGAGATAAGTTTAAGTGGTTCTGCTAGCGGCTTTGTGGCGTGTTGGCCTCGTCGCTGACCGGGCCTCCCACCTGGCATAGCGACACGAAAACCGGGGCAAAGGGGCGTGTTACGGAGACAGTCTATGACTTATCTGAAAACAGCTATCCTCATGGCCGGTACCGCGCTATTCGCAAGCGTCCTTTCGGCCAGTGCAGGATCCCCGGCTGAGACCTTCGCGGCCATGGATGTGGACGCCGATGGTCTCGTGTCCGAGACCGAGTTTGTGGCCTACACCACTCGCAAAGGTGAGCACACGGCCGAAACGGCCAGCGCAAAATTTGCGAGTGGTGTAGGCCACAAACTCGGTCTCGGACACGAGACCATCGGCGTCC
>JBCAWP010000338.1:0-2311 GCA_038534535.1 Pseudomonadota bacterium | reverse complement strand
GAAACGCTGGCAGCATTTCTGAGCGCCGTTCAAGCGCGAATCGATCAGGCATCACCTGCTATTGCGGCGTCAATCAAGGCGACGGCCTCATATCCGGACCAGTCGAGTTCACCTGAATAGCGCGCAATCTCTTTACCATTGGCGTCGAACAAGACCGTTGTTGGAAAACCGCGCGCTGTGCTGCCGCCCAGGTCATACGTGATCGCGAAGTCCGGCGAATGGTAAAAGTCGAGAACACCGCCGGTCCAATCGGAAAGGGCACGACGGGCATCATCCGAAGCGTCGGCATTATCCACGCTGATCGCCACGACTTTGAAAGCATCGCTGCCACGCGCGGTTTGCAGGGCTGCGAGGGTCGGCATCTCCCGCTCGCACGGCGCGCACCAGGTTGCCCAGAGATTGACGAGCACCACTTGGCCCTCAAACGTTTCCATGGACACTGGCGTCTTATCGGAGCTGACGAAAATCGCCTCGCCGGCTGGGCTTCCGGAATAGGTGAAGTCCAAACCCGACAGGACGCCGCGGGCAAATCGCTCATAAGGTCGATTATTGTTCGGACCAGATGCCGCGCTCGACAAAACGTAGACAATCCCGCCGACAAGGCCCAAAAGCATCGCGATAATCAGGCGGCGACGTACGGTTGCGGATATCATCACTAGCTCCCTGGAGAAGCGGTATGACGGATGAGCCTAAAAAAGGCCAGCAGATGTGGGGCGGGCGATTTGCCGCGCAGCCCGACGATCTCATGCTGTCGATCAATGCGTCGATCAGTGTCGATAAGCGCATGGCCCGCGAAGATCTGGCGGGCTCGCGCGCGCATGCAGACATGCTCGCGGCCTGCGGGATCATCTCGCCGGAAGACAATGACGCGATCCAAAAAGGTCTGGCTGTGATCGAGGGTGAGTTGGACGCCGGCACGTTTCCGTTTTCAGACGCGCTCGAAGACATTCATATGAATATTGAGGCCCGTCTAAAGTCGCTGATTGGCGAGCCGGCCGGGCGCTTGCACACGGCGCGATCGCGCAATGATCAAGTGGTCACCGATTTCAGGCTGTGGGTGCGTGGTGCGCTGATGGAAGCCTCAGACAGCCTCGAAAAGCTTCAATTGGTTCTGGTGCGCCGGGCCGGGGAAGAGGCCGAGACGATTATGCCGGGGTTTACCCACCTCCAAACGGCCCAGCCCGTCACATTCGGACACCATTTGCTGGCCTATGTGGAAATGATCGCGAGGGATCGGGACCGGTTTGGCGACGCGGCGGTTCGCCTCAATGAATGCCCATTAGGTGCAGCCGCCCTGGCTGGGACCGGTTTTGCGATCGATCGGGACATGACGGCTGAAGCCCTTGGGTTTGTTGGTCCGATGGCGAACTCGCTCGATGCGGTGTCGTCGCGGGACTTCGCACTTGAGGCTCTATCTGTCCTGTCCATCGCGGCGACGCATCTATCGCGGCTCGCCGAAGAGATTGTGCTGTGGACCTCGTCGGTATTCGGCTTTGCGCGATTGTCCGATGCCTGGTCGACGGGGTCGTCCATCATGCCGCAGAAGCGCAATCCTGACGCTGCCGAATTGATCCGGGCAAAATCGGCCCTTTTGACGTCCCATTTCCTGGCGCTGCAGGGAACCGTCAAAGCGCTGCCGCTTGCCTATGCAAAGGACCTCCAGGACGATAAGGCGCTGACATTTGAGGCGTTTGATACATTCCAACTTTGCGCCGACGCGATGACCGGGATGATGGACAGCCTGACCCTTTTCCCAGACGTGATGCGGCGTGTGGCGAGCCAGGGTTATTCGACGGCGACTGATTTGGCAGACTATCTGGTGCGCGAACTTCAAATGCCGTTTCGGGAGGCGCATCACGCCACTGGTCGGCTCGTTGCGGAGGCAGATGCCCGAGATTGCGATCTTTCGGCGCTACCGCTCGACGTCATTCAGGGGGTAGAGCCGCGCCTCACCAATGACATATATGCCTTTTTGAGTGTTGAGGCGTCTGTCGCGAGTCGCAACAGTTTTGGCGGAACAGCGCCGGAGCGCGTGCGCGAACAAGTGCAGGCCTGGATGGAACGTCTTATGACTGGCCTGGAACAGAAAGGGTCTACGGATGCGGAAGAGTAGTATTGTCCTGGTGCTCGCCTGTCTTGTGCTGACGGGATGCGGGCTACGCGGTGGTCTTGTCCGGCCCGATCCGATCTTCCGAGACGTCGCACCGATCGAAGATGTGATGGATGATGAGATCGCGGCGGAGGAACCGCTTGTGCTTGAAGAGCCGACAGGGCCGCGTGTGAATGACTTCGGCGGGGAGATCCCCGAGGC
>JBCAWP010000337.1:0-2349 GCA_038534535.1 Pseudomonadota bacterium | reverse complement strand
GGCCCAGTTGTCTGGAAAGAAAAGCTCATCCGAGCGCTCGAACAGAAGAACGCGGCCTGATCAAGGAGAAACAATCATGGACTTCAACGATACCCCGCAGGAAGCCGAATTCCGCGCCGAGGCCCGGGCCTTCCTTGACCAGCACCTTGAGCCAAAGGGCGATAAACCCCTCCGCCAACGCATTTCTGGCGAAGAGTATATGCGTCGGGCGAAAGACTGGCAGGCGCTGAAAGCTCAGCATGGCTATGCCCAGATTACCTGGCCCAAGGAGATTGGCGGGCGCGGCGGAACGGCCATGCAGCAGGTGATTTGGAATCAGGAAGAAGGCCAGTTCGATGCCCCGACCGGGCCGTTCACGATCGGTCTCGGCATGTGTGTGCCCACGGTTATCGCGTTCGGGTCCGACGCGCACAAGGCGCGCTATGTGAAGCCATCGCTTACGGGCGAGGAGATCTGGTGCCAGCTCTTTTCAGAGCCTGCCGCTGGGTCGGATGTCGCCGGCGTGAAGACCCGCGCTGTGAAAGACGGCGACGAGTGGGTGATCAATGGCCAAAAGGTCTGGACCACGGGCGCGCACTTTTCCGATTATGGTATTCTCCTGACACGGACAGACCCGAAGGCAGTGAAGCATAAGGGCCTGACGATGTTCATCGTCGACATGAAGGCGCCGGGCGTTGAGGTGCGCCAGATTCACCAGGCTTCCGGCGGCCGCGAGTTCAACGAGGTCTATTTCACCGATGTTCGCATCCCCGACTCAGACCGTTTGGGTGATGTTGGCCAGGGTTGGAAAGTGGCGATCGTGACCCTGATGAATGAGCGCTTGGCCGTTGGTGGGTCGCCCGGCCCAGACTGGGCAGAGATCATGGACTATGCCCGCGGGACCGGGGCGCTGAACGAGCAGGCTTTCCGGCAGCAATTGGCGGACTGGTATGTAGCGGCACAGGGTTACAAGCTCACAAAGTTCCGGACGCAAACCGCACTGTCACGTGGCGAAACGCCGGGACCAGAAAGCTCGATCGGGAAGGTGATCACGGCGAACCAGTTGCAGGATATCTGCAATGCGGCCATCGAGATGCAAGATCATTACGGGATCATGACTGATACCGAAACGATGCCGGCAGACGCGATCTTCCAACAAAGTTTTATGTGGGCGCCGGGCCTTAGAATTGCGGGCGGGACGGACGAGATCCTGAAGAACATCATCGCCGAACGCGTCCTTGGTTTGCCGGGCGATATCCGCGTCGACAAATCAGTGCCGTTCGACGAGCTGAAGCAAGGTTAGGGGGAGACCGGCGTCGTTTTCTGACGGCGCTGGGCAAGCCATACGCCGCCGAGGATCAAGGCGAACGCGGCAAGCGCCGATGGGCTCTGGGTTTCGCGGAAAGCCAGATATCCAATGATCGCCGACATGACGGGGATGACGTAGCCTGTGAGGGCAATGAAGGTCGCGCTGGTTCGCTGCACGAGGTAGACGAGCAAAATGCCCGCCGCCGCTGTGGGGATTGCACCAAGGGCGAGCACCATCGTGATGTTCATGGCGTCGGGCCTGACGATCGACCAATCCGTCATGGCGAGCATGGGCAGCGATGAGAGCGAGGCAACGCTCAGAAAGCCGACGGGCATGACCGTGGAGGAAATCTTCGGAGCACCGCGGGCGATAATGCTGTTCAACGCATAACAAAAGGCGCCGCCTAGGACCAGCAACTGCGCGATCAGGTCGGCGTTTCCGAGACCTTGCATGGCATCTCGGCCAAGCAGAACTGCGACGCCGGCAAATCCTACAACGAGCCCCGCCACCTTGTTCGCGGTGATGCGCTCGTCTTCGAATCTGAGATGCGCCATGGAGGCCGCGAACAGCGGCGCGGCCGCGATGATCAGCGCCGCAAGGGAGGAGTCGATGGTCTTCTGGCCGAGGGTGATCGCGTAAAACGGCAGAGCAGTGCCAATGGTTCCCATACCAATAATAGCGAGCCAAG
The DNA here is from genome assembly GCA_038534535.1 of Pseudomonadota bacterium. Taxonomy (GTDB): domain Bacteria; phylum Pseudomonadota; class Alphaproteobacteria; order Caulobacterales; family Hyphomonadaceae; genus CALLCD01. Next base: position 373 of record JBCAWP010000337.1, on the reverse strand, counting down.
CTGCACGGTCCGACAGCCGTGGCAGCTTTTCGCCGCGCCACGCCATAACAACCCACGCAATCATCGTCGCGGTGATCAGCCGACCGGGAATAATGACGCTCGCCGGTAGCCCCGCCACCGCCACCTTGGTCATTGCAAATGCGCTTGCCCAGAAAAAAGAAAGGAGGAGGAACAGGGTCCAATCCGTGGAGGAGCGCGTCTCGGCCATCGCGGCGGAGTGGACTGGTGCTGCAGTGTGGTCAAGTGCCGTTTCTGCGAGGAATCGCCTCAAACGGGAATTTCTCGATAGACGTCGTCGCGGGTTTCTGTCATATCGGGCAAGCGCATTTGCAATGACCAAGGTGGCGGTGGCGGGGCTACCGGCGAGCGTCAT
>JBCAWP010000336.1:0-2363 GCA_038534535.1 Pseudomonadota bacterium | reverse complement strand
GACCGAATTCCTCAACGCGGGCTTCGTCCGGCGTGATCGTGGCGCATTTCACGGCGACGCCAAACTCCTTGGTGGCTTCGGCGGCGTCGATGGTGATCTTATCGTCGGTTTCATCGCGCTTCATGATGCCGAGGTCGTAATATTTCAGATCAATATCGAGATAGGGCAGGATGAGCTGGTCCTTGATCATCTGCCAGATGATCCGGGTCATCTCGTCGCCGTCCATCTCCACGATCGGGTTTTCGACCTTAATTTTTCCCATGATTGAACTCGCTCTTCCCTTGCTGATGTTCGCTTGCCCGGCGCTATAGCAGGCTGGGGGGGGCGGTCAAACGGATGCGTTGACGCGGGGCGAGCGCGGCGTGAGGTGATACGCGTGTCGCGCGATGCCTAGCCTTGATGGGGATTTGCGGTGCGCAGGGCGCGTGCCTTGATTTGCGGAGGAATGTGGCGGACACAGCGGCCATGTCGATGCCTGCGATCATTCTTGTCGAGCCTCAACTCGGGGCGAATATCGGATCCGCTGCGCGGGTGATGCTGAATTTTGGCCTCACGGATTTGCGGCTTGTGGCGCCCCGTGATGGTTGGCCGAACCCCGAGGCCGAAACACTGTCGGCGGGTGCATTTGAGGTGGGTGTTCGCGTCTCAGTTTTTGAGCGGACTGAAGAGGCCATTGCAGACCTGACCCATGTCCATGCAGCGACAGCCCGGCCACGGGGGATGGAAAAGCCGGTCCACGGTGCGGCCGACAGCGCCGGTGTTTTGCGGGATCTCGTCGCGCGGGAACGCGGCGGCGTGATGTTTGGCGGGGAGAGTTCAGGGCTCTCCAATGAGGATGTGGCGCTCGCCGACACGATCCTGACCTATCCGGTCAATGGGGGGTTTTCGTCCCTAAACCTTGCGATGGCGGTGGGCGTGTTCGCGTCGGCCTGGGGCGCGGTGAGTCGCGATACACCGGAGGCGTTTCCGCCGGTCAGTCCGCCCGCGACCCGTGAAGACCTGGTTGGGATGTTTGAGCATTTCGAGGCAGAGCTCGAACGGGCCGGCTATTTCTATCCCCCAGAAAAGACCCCGGTGATGATCCGAAATCTGCGTGCGGCCTTCATGCGCGGCAACTGGACAACGCAGGAGGTGCGCACGTTTCGCGGCGCGATCAAGGCACTTGCCCTTGGGCGCGGGCAGGCGCGTATCTCGCGGGACGATTAGCGTGTCTCGTTATTGTAGACGATTTGCGGCAATTTGGGCGGGAAACCACTGCTGATCGCATTTCCGGTTTCTCCGAGACCGATATCGGACGCTTCGGTAAAATTTGTATCCAAGACAATGGCTGACAGCTGCGCCATCATTTTCATATGTGCGAGTAACTCGTTCAACAGGATGACGTTCGCGATTGACTGGTTCTCGTCGTCATCTCCTTGGTATTCGCTATTTTCAAGGATAAGGCCTTCCGTATCGCCGTCTTTTACACCGACCCCGGAGTAGAAGAAAAAGTTAAATTTGCGGTCAGTGATCGGCTCGACGGGGACGTAGAGGAGGCGCGGAGGATTATCGCTCTCGTTCGGATCTAGCCGTTCGATCGCGTCGACGTGGACAAAGCGTCGCCACTCCAGCGCGGTCTTCAGGTCCGCGAGGGTCGGGTCGATCAGAAGCTCCACGTCAAATCCGCATGCCCCTAAGAAGTCAGCCCAACTCCTTGCATCGCGTTCAGCGTTTTGCAGTCGGAGTTCGGGAGAACCGGGTTGCGCCAAGCTGCTACTGACACAGATCGCCTGGCGATTTTGTTGGGGCGACGGTCGCCTCATATAAACATCCCCATTGGCGTCGGTGGATAGATAGGGCTGTTGAGGAAAGTCATATGATCGAGCGAAGCTGACCACGGACTCGTTTGCCGCCATTAACCCGCGGACGAACGACTGGTCTCTATCCTCAAGGGCAGTCAAGACGGACGCCGTGAAGGGCGAGTTTCCACCGGGCTCGCCATCTGCCGCCAGCCCACCCGGCGCTGTCGCGTAGGCGGCAATTTGACCGCGAATGTCCAACCGAGATGCTTCTGTCGCAATCGCCGCTTCAACCGACCTTGCCTCGGCGTCTGCGACGCGTTGGCGCTCCTCTTCAAAGCGAGCTTCGGCATCGGACGCCCAATAGGCGAGGCCGCCGGCGGTTGCGGTCAATCCGCCTGATCCGATGAGTGCCAAGGTCGTTCGTCGTGAGAGGCGCGTGAGCGCGACTTCTTTTTCGGATTGGGCAACGGCGATTTCGTCTAATCGCTGACGTTCAACATCCAAGGATTGTTGTTCAACGTGTTCGCTCGCCAGCGCCCGAGCCGAATGATGGGCAAAGGGCTTTCATTGCGGCGAGCGAAC
>JBCAWP010000335.1:0-2364 GCA_038534535.1 Pseudomonadota bacterium | reverse complement strand
GAGCCGGCTTCTCTCGTTTTCTGGAGAAGCCGGCCTCAGCCGACCGCATGGTCGAAGCAATAGAGAGTTTGACGCGCCCTTAGGTCGGCGCGTCAGACCGCTGCTATTTCGCGCCAGCTATTCGCCTTCGGGCGCCGCCTCTTCCTCGGCGCTATCATAGGTCGCAAACCAACCCATGATATTATCGACCTTGGCAATAAGCCGGCTTGGTCGTGCGGCAATGGAATGGGAAGCACCTGGAATCCGGATCAGCGCGGTATCAATGCCCTGAACCTTAAGCGCTGTGTAGAACTGCTCAGCTTCCCAAGTCGGCGTGCGCCAATCTTCTTCGCCAACCATGACAAGCGTGGGCGTTGTGACATTGCCAACCTTCGAGATCGGCGACAGGGACCAGTAACGCTCTTGGTTTTCCCAAGGTTGGGCTCGCAACCAATGGCGGCTTACGAACCGCGCAATGTCGCCTGTCAACGCCATCGTCGTCCAGTTGATGACCGGTTTGATGGTCGCTGCTGCGCGGAACATATCCGTGTTTCCAACGATCCATGCGGTCAGGACACCGCCGCCTGATCCGCCAGTCACATAAAGACGGCTCGCATCGACATAGGATTGATCAATAAGATGTTCGACGACGCTGATCAGGTCGTGATAGTCATCGCCGGGATAAGCAAGGTCGATGTACTGCGCGAAGGCATCGCCATAGCCGGTCGATCCGCGTGGATTGACATACACTGTGACGTACCCTTCAGCGGCGTAGCGTTGGATCTCCGCTGAAAAGTAAGGACCATACATCGCAAAAGGCCCACCATGGATTTCCATGATCATCGGGAAAGAGCCGTTGGCTTCAAAATCCGGTGGCAGTGCGACCCAGGCTTCAATTGGCAATCCATCGACGGATGACGGGACAGAAATCTCTTCAATCGCAGCAAGGTCAAGGTGTGCCAGGGCATCTTCATTCAATTGGGTCAGCGTGCGCGGCGCTGCTGTGCCTTGTTTAATTGCAATCTCAGCTGGCCGGTCCTGGCTGGCTTGAGTGTATGCGATGGCCGGCGTCGAGCGTCGGCGGGCGATGGTTTCCCCAACGGAAAAATTTCCAGCGGCATAGGGGCGGCCTATCGATGTCCCGCCCATATCGGACAAGATCACGTCAGGCATGCCGCCGTTCAGCGGAACTGAGACGAGCGCCAGGTCCCCGTCCATCTCGACCTGACCGATCAGGGACCGACTATCGGCGGTCCAGGCGATCGCGTCGAAAGACCTGTCAAAATCTGCCGCAAGCTCGCGCGAATTCGTGCCGTCGGGGTTCATGATGTAGAGGTTGGTTTGCTGATAAGCCCGAACTTCATCATCATATCCGAGATACGCAATCAGAGCGCCATCCGGTGATGTAATTGGGTTGCCATCTGGGCCATCGCGCGAGGTTAAAACCGTCCGCGCGCCGGACGACAACTCAACGCGATAAATCTCGCTTTCGATCGGATCGAGTTCGGCATCGGGCACATCATTTCCGACGATGAGGAGCGCGTCGTTCGACGCCCAGTCGGGCGATCCGAAATCGTTTTCACCGAACGTGAGCTGGCGCGGCGATCCCCCGTCGGCGGGCACAACGAATATGTGTGAGGCACCTTCGGGCAAGTAGCCCGCGCCATCGAAGCGGAAGACGAGGTCATCATAGACCTTCACAGGCTCTGGCCACTTCGCACCTTTTGGCGCGCTTGGCCGCTCCGCGAAGCTCGGCGGTTTAGCTGGTACAAATTGCGTGAACGCAATCATACGGCCATTGGGGGACCAAGTGGCTTCTCTTGGTGCCGTTTCGAATTGTGCAAGTGCGTGGCTGCGGCCGGTATCCATAAAGAGAACGCGCAATTCCGAGCCGTTCTCACCCGAGGCAGAATAGAGCAGCCGATCGCCATTTGGCGACCAACGCGGGCGAGAGACCGATCCCATGCCTGTCACGAGCGGTTGATGGGCCCCGGACGCCAAATCGACCGTCCATAGAGATCCAATGACCCGGTCTAAGGATTTGTCCATGGAGCGGCGCACATAGACGAGCCGCTCTCCATCGGGCGAGATCTGCGGGTCGCTGCCATATTCGAGATTGAAAACCGCATCCGCTGTAAAGCGTGGGGTCGCTTCTCCATCCTGTGCTGAAGCGCCGCCGAGTGCCGTCGCCAGGCACACGGCAAGGCTCATCGTTTTCAATCGTCTCATGGGCGTCGCCCCCTTTCAATTTTGCGTCGAACAGATGCGTCTTCATGACCTCACTGTTACGCAAGGACGCGTCGTCTGCAAAGCTTATGGAGGTTCGCGCCAGATCTTTGAATAGATTTCGCCAATTATGAGAAAGCCCTTTCCAGCTAAGTCTGT
>JBCAWP010000334.1:0-2374 GCA_038534535.1 Pseudomonadota bacterium | reverse complement strand
GCAGATAGGCGGGTGCAGCAATCATCGCGGCGACCACGAGTTCGAGCCCCACCCAGTAGCGGTTGATGCCGCCCTCTCCGTTTTCGGTTTTGTCGAGGGCCATAGAGGCGAGGCGGGCGATCGCCGCGCCGAGCCAGGCAAAGGCAACCGGTAAGACAATCAGTGCGGCGCCGGTATCGGACATGTGGTGCATCAGAAGAAGGGTCGTCAGGTGCACCATAAAGAAGACACCGCCAAAGGTCGCGCGGAACTCGGCATAGCCGCCAGGGCGCTCCGGGTTCGCTTGAAGGCGCAGCGTACGGGCAATCATCCCCGGCGCGATGATGGCCATAAACCCAGCATAGGCCCCAAACAGAAGTCCCGCCACGGAGAGGTATTTTGCGATCATCGGCTGTCCCTTTCGCGCTGGGGCCTCAATTAGCGCTCTTATGTAGGGATTCGAGCTCTGAGGGTTTTGGCCAGCGCCGATGCATCCAGAACCATTGCCCCGGATTGGCCCTCACTTCATTTTCAATGAAGCCGGTGATCGCTTTAACGGTCGCGAGAACTTGCTCGCCTTCGGACCCGGTCTTCTCCGGGTGAATCGGCGGGTGGATGGTGACGCGGAAGCGCGCGGGCCCCGTTCGGACTGTTGAAACCGGGATGATCGGGACCCCATAACGCAAGGCCAGGCGTGAGGGCCCTGGGGCGGTCATAGCTGGGCGCCCGAAGAATGGGACGGCGAGCCCTTCCCGGAACTTTTGATCGTTCATCAAGGCAACGGATCGGCCATCCTGGAGCGCGCGCATGAGCGTGCGCGTGCCGAGACCTTTCGGCGCGAGGACGGCGATGCCGTAGTCATGGCGCACCGTATTTAGGCGCCGGTCGATATGAGGGTTATTGATGGCGCGGTAGGTCACAAGGCAATCAAGCGGCCGGTTGCAAATCGCCGAGGCCATGATCTCCCAATTTGCAAAATGGCCGGACACGAGTACGGCGCCGGTCGCAGACTTTTCGATGTCGTCCAACCGCTCAGCGCCGACGACGTCGACGGCGCTTCCCGCCTCGTAGGGCTTCAGCTTTGAGAGATGCGGAAGCTCACCGGCCGTGCGGCCGGCACTCTCCCAAGCTTGACTGGCTGTGGCCCTGATCTGCGCTTCGTCCCAGTCTGGAAAAGCGGCGCGCAGATTGGCGAGCGCCACTTTGTGTTGTTTGAGCAGCGGGCCGAGGCGGCGACCGATCCAACCGCCCACATCTGAGGCGCGCGCCGGGCTGAGGCGTGAGATCGGCCACCAATAGAGCCAGTCCCACGCAAAGGCTTCGATCCGCCAGAGGCATTTGCGCTGGAAAGACGCGCGGTCTTCGACATCGGTCGAGCGGACGTATTGTTCGGCCGTCACAGCGGTGTTTCCTGTGCGGACAAATCGAGAAGCGCTGAGAGTGCCGATATATCTTGGAATACAGCCGACACATCGAGGCTGACGATGCCTGTCCGGTCTTTGACTGGCAGTCGCATCATATCCTTGGCGGTTGTCACCAATTGCGCGTCATGGTCGCGCGCCAATTGCCGAAGGAAGGAAAGGTCCGACGGGCGGTAGCGATGGTGGTCGGCATAGCCCACAGTGTCGGCAAGGTCCGCGCCATCGCGGCGAAGCGAGTCGAAGAATTTTTCCGGCCGGCCGATGCCTGCAAAGGCGACGAGCGGACTGTCTGGAAGGGGATTTGTGCGCACAAGCTCAGCCCGGACAAGAGGCCCGTCAAACCTCGACAGTTCTGGTGGCGGCGAGGCGGCGCCCATGAGGATGACGGCGGTGGCGCGGGCAAGGCCCGCTGGCACCGGCTCGCGCAGGGGCCCTTTCGGTACGACGAAGCCGTTCCCGAATGGGGCCTCGCTGTCGATGACAATTATCGAGGCGGTTTTTTTGAGCGACGGGTTCTGGTGGCCATCATCGAGGATGATGCACTCGACACCATCCGCCACCATGGCCTGTCCACCGGCAGCGCGGTCCGCGGCGATCCAGGCTTCACCCGATTGGGCGAGGAGAAGAGGTTCGTCGCCAACATCTTCGGCCGAGTGATGATGTGGTGAGACCTTTGTTGGGGCTTTCAGCTTGCCGCCATAGCCGCGGGAGAGCGTGGCGGCGCGGCGTCCATCGGCGACCAGGTGATCTCGGATGGTCCGAGCGACGGGCGTTTTGCCGCTACCACCGACGGTCAGATTTCCAATGCAGATCACCGGCACGGGGAGCATCACGCCATCGGTTCGGGCCATACGGCGCGCGGTGACACTAGCCCAAACGGCCGATGCTGGCGTCAGCAGCGCGCGTGTAAGGGGTGCGGCGGCGCGCGAACGGGGGTCGAGCCCCGCTGACCAGAAGTAAGGCGGTTTCACGCG
>JBCAWP010000333.1:0-2384 GCA_038534535.1 Pseudomonadota bacterium | reverse complement strand
CAACGACGCTGGCGGTCACAAAGAGGCCGAGTGTGTAGTCCAGCCCGAAGGCCGCCTCAAATAGCTTCCCGCCGGCGACGACACCGGCCGAGGTGTAAAGCGTGAAGAAGACAACGATGACCGCAGCTGACAATATACGAAGCGCGCGGGATCGATCATCGAACCGTTTTTCGAAATAATCAGGGATGGTGATCGCGTCGTCAGCCATTTCCGTGAAGACCCGCAAGCGCGGTGCCACGAAACGGTAGTTGAGGTAAGCGCCGATCGTGAGGCCGACGGCGATCCAGGCGGCACTGAACCCGTATACGAAAACCGCGCCAGGCAAACCCATCAGCATCCAGCCGCTCATATCCGATGCGCCAGCCGACAACGCGCCGACGGCCGGGTGGAGTTGGCGACCACCCAGCATGTATTCGGACATATCGTTCGTGGACTTACGATAGGCATAGAGCCCGATCCCCAGCATCAGGACGAAGTAAAGACCAAGGGAAATCAGCGCTTCAACGTTCATGGGGCTTTTCGGACTTGAGAAGAGAGCGGGACGATTGGCAGGGACTAAGGCCGGATCTGGCCATCGCCGTGGACCAGATATTTATAGCTGGTCAATTGCTCCAGACCCACAGGTCCGCGCGCATGCATTTTTCCGGTGGCAATGCCGATTTCTGCGCCCATGCCAAACTCACCGCCGTCTGAGAATTGCGTCGAGGCATTGTGCATAATAACCGCGCTATCGATCTCGGTCATGAAGCGGCGCGCAGCCTCCTGGTCTTCTGTCAGGATCGCTTCGGTGTGCCCGGAAGAGTGGGCGCCGATAAAGGCGATCGCGGCATCGAGACCCTCAACAATCCGCACCGAAATGATCGTGTCGAGATATTCGGTGGACCAGTCATCTTCGCTCGCCGGAATGATCCGATTGTCTAGCGCCGCTGCTTCCGCATCGCCGCGGATCTCGCAACCGACCAATGCGTCGGCCAAAGCCGGCACGGCCGCGCTGGCAATTGCTCGGTCGATCACAAGGCTCTCCGTAGCGCCGCAAATACCGGTCCGCCGAAGCTTTGCGTTGCGGACTATTTTTATGGCTTGTTCGACATCGGCTGCAGCGTGAATATAGCTGTGGCAATTCCCATCGAGGTGCAAAAGCGTTGGAACTTTGGCCTGGTCGCGCACCAGTTCGACGAGACCGCGCCCGCCGCGGGGGATAACCAGATCGATATGATCAACCGCTGTCAGAAGTGCCGTGACAGCGTTTCGGTCCGTCGTCTGAACGGTCTGAACCGCGTCTCTCGGCAAGCCAGCCGCTTCAAGCCCGGCCTGAAGGCAAGAGACAATCTCCCGGGTCGACTGCCGGCTCTCAGATCCGCCCCTCAGAATAATCACGTTCCCAGACTTCAAACAAAGCGCGCTCGCATCCGCACCGACATTCGGGCGCGACTCATACACCATGCCGATCACGCCAATCGGGCAGGCGACCCGTTCGATCCGAAGCCCGTTTGGCCGATGAAATTCCGCAAGGACACGGCCCACTGGATCGGGCAGCGCTACAATGTCTTCCAAAGCGGTCGCCATGGCTTCGACCCGATCGGGCGTGAGTGTCAGCCGGTCAATGAAGGCGCCAGGTTTTGTATCCGCGACGCCGGCGACATCTTCAACATTTGCGGCGAGCAATTGCTGCTGCCGTTCGCGCAGGGCAGCCGCCGCTTTCAGAAGAGCATCATTCTTCTGAGCCGTTGTGGAGCCGGCGACGACCTGGGCCGCCGCGCGCGCGCGGGTGCCAAGGTCTTGGATATGGGCCGCCGATTTAGCGTCGATCGTCGTCATGAAAATTCTCGGTGTTCTGTCTCGTTCAAATCGTCTGTGGTCTACCGGCGCGCTGCTTGGGAAGCTTTTATTCGTTTATACGCGGCTTCGAGCGCGGCGCGAAGGTGTCTCGTCAGCTCTCGGTTTTTACGACCTCTTTGCCGATAGACGATTGATCAGTGTCCGCACGTCGAATTCCTCATCGCCTTCATAGCGCGGTGCATTTCGACGATAGGCGTCTTCGATTTCGTCGTGAACCGGGCGAATGCGTTCAATATTAAAACTGTGGCTGACAACATAGAATTCTCGGGCCTTGATCTGCGCCGCTACGATTTCGGCGAATTTGTCAGCCTCCATCGCAAGGTCGCCAAAGGGAGGCGGGGTCAATTCTGATTTCACAAAGCCGGGGCAGATCAGCCCTATGGTGATGAAGTCCGGAAATTCGTCGCGCATCGCTTCTGTTAGGCCGCGCACTGCATGTTTTGACGCAATATAGGCGGCGCTTTTCGGCGCCGCATTGAAGAAGGAATTCTCCGATCCGACATTGTAGATCGCCGCAGGCTGACCTTGGTCTATCATCCGCCGAC
>JBCAWP010000332.1:0-2386 GCA_038534535.1 Pseudomonadota bacterium | reverse complement strand
AATCCAGTGCGCGCACTGGATTTAGGTTCCAGCGCCGCGAGGCGTGGAGGTTCGAGTCCTCTCATCCGCACCATTTCGCGACTGGGATTTGATCCGGTAGATCAATCCCGCGCGAAATGCTTCTTCGATCGTCTCCGTATTGCGCCTAAGGCGCTCACATGAGACAGGCTCAAGGCTGCTCAGCGATTGAAACGGGACCGAAAGATGGTCCAGCGCACAAACGGCAATATCACTGATGACACGCCATAAAATCCCTTGTCGCAGCCCCTTGCGTAGACAGGGGAAAAGCGCTGTGACATAAGCCCCGCTTTTCAGGCAATACTTAAGGTATGGCGCGACCTGTTAGGGGTGCGCAGCCAGGGATCAGAACGAACATGGAAGTCACCGAAACGAAATCCGAAGGCCTCAGCCGTACATTTCAAGTGCGCGTGCCGATCTCTGAGCTTCAAGCCAAGCTCGATACACGAATTGAAGAAATTCGCCCGCAGATGCGTCTGAAGGGGTTCCGGCCGGGCAAGGTCCCCGCGACGCACGTGAAGAAGATGTTCGGCAAATCGATCATGGGCGAGCTGATCGAAGGCCTGATGGGCGAGACCAATGAAAAAGCCCTCACCGACGCGAAGGTGCGCCCGGCATCCCAACCCGATGTCCAGTTAGACGGTGATATTGAGCCGGTTCTCGCAGGTGAGGCGGACCTCTCTTACCAACTGAACGTCGACATTATGCCTGACTTCGAACCGGCTGACATCAAGACGCTGGAGATCGATCGCCCGACCACGCCGGTGGCCGACGAGGAGATCGAGGAAGCACTGGCGAACCTCGCCGAGCAGAACAAACAGTTCGAAGCCCGCGGCAAGACGGCGAAGGCCCGCGATGGCGACGCGGTCGTTATTGACTTTGTCGGCAAGATCGATGGCGAGCCCTTTGAGGGGGGATCGGCTGAAGAGCAGGCCGTTGTGATTGGCCAGGGCCGTTTCATTCCTGGTTTCGAAGAGCAGCTTGTCGGTGTGAAGGCCGGCGAAGAAAAAGAGCTCAATGTTACGTTCCCGGAAGATTATCAGGCCGAAAATCTGAAAGGGAAAGATGCCGTCTTTGAGGTGACCGTTCGGGAAATTCGCGCACCGAAGACGCCTGAGATCGATGAGGATTTTGCGAAGAACTTTGGGCTCGAAGGCCTAGAGCAGCTGCGCGATATGATGCGCCAGCAAATCGAGGGCCAGTATAAATCGGCGTCGCGCCAGAAGGCGAAACGCGCGTTGCTCGACCGGTTAGACGAGCTCCATGATTTCGGCCTCCCGCCGAAGATGGTCGACCAGGAATTCGATCAGATCTGGACCCAGCTCATGCAGGAAAAAGAGCAGGGCAACCTCGATGAGGAAGACGCGGGCAAGTCAGACGATGAGCTGAAAGAGGACTATCGAAAGATTGCCGAACGGCGTGTCCGGCTCGGCCTGGTCCTCGCGGAAATTGGCCGCAAAGCCAATGTTCAGATCAGTGAGCAGGAAGTCCAGCAAGCTGTGGTCGCGGAAGCGCGCCGTTTTCCGGGGCAAGAGCAGCAAGTGGTGGAGTTCTTCCAGAAAAACCCCGCCGCGCTCGCCCAGGTTCGCGCGCCAATCTATGAAGAGAAAGTGGTCGACCACATCCTTGAGGTTGCCACGGTGAACGATCAGGAAGTCTCGAAAGACGAGCTATTCGCCGAAGTCGACTAGGCTGAAGGCCTAAGGACGCTCTCTCGAACGGGCGGTCGAGCGGTCTACCGCGACGCCTCGGCATAGGTGTCGCGGAAGGTCGCACAATCACCCGAATAGTGCGTATCGACACCGTGGATGACGCGCCACGTGCCGCCGGTTTGCGCGAGCGTGAAGTGATTAACGCCGCAGGAGCGCAGCTCTCCATCCACGTAAAGGATGAACGGGGCCCAGACCGAGGCTAGGCCGCCATAGTCGCGCGTACGTACATCGAAGATTTGCTCGTCGGCGCGGCCGGGCCCGAGCCCGTCAATCGAGGTCGCCCAATCCTCAATCGTGGCGCGCTCAACGGACCCGTCGGCCCGAACCCGGTCGAGGGGGGCGTTTTCGGCGGCCAAGGCGCGGATGGCGTCTCCGTCGCCGGCACGCATGGCGTCGAAGAGTTTCAGAACGGTTTGCTCCGGGCTGGCTGCGTGGTCAGCCATGGCTGGAGATACGGCCAGAAGCGCGGTGGAGGCCCCCGCAAAAAAAGTGGCGCGCCATGTGGTCGCTGATGTCATCGGCCGTGTCCCTCACATCTGATATCCAAGCCGCGCCATGCCAGGCGCCACAGCCCCCTCAAGAGCGCGGATTTCGTCGCCCGGCAAGTCCAACCATTTTGGTGCGCTTACGCGCGGGACGGCAGCAGCAGCCTCAAG
>JBCAWP010000331.1:0-2394 GCA_038534535.1 Pseudomonadota bacterium | reverse complement strand
CAGCCTCACCAACATTGATCCGAGATATTCGCCAGCGCGGATGAGGTGGTGAAGGTAGGCCTTGGAATAGTCCCAACTCGCGGCGCAATCGAGGTCGGGCTCAAGGGGCTCTTCATCCTCAGCAAACTTGGCATTCTTCAGATTGACCGGCCCCTCCCACGTCCAGGCTTGGCCGTGGCGGCCGGACCGTGTGGGCAGGACACAATCGAACATATCTATGCCGCGGGCGACGGCCTCGATTAAGTCGATGGGCTTCCCGACGCCCATTACATATCTTGGGATTTTGGGGGGTAGATGCGGGACGGTGAAGTCGATGGTCTGGCACATCTGCTCATGGCCTTCGCCAACGGCTAGCCCGCCAAGGGCGATGCCATCAAAACCCTGCGAGGCGATGGCATGGGCGCTGGCCTTGCGGAGGTCTTCGAAGTTGGAGCCTTGGACGATCCCAAAGAGGGCTTGGTCCGCCCGTTCGCCAAATGCGGCCTTTGACGCCGCCCCCCAGGCGAGTGAAAGCTCCATAGAGCGGGCCGCGTCGGTATGGGAAGTTGGATAGTCAGTGCATTCGTCGAGTTGCATGGAGATATCGGCCCCGATGCAATCGGCTTGTATTTCAATAGAGCGCGCTGGGGTCAGCCGGTGGCTTGAGCCATCCAGATGGCTGCGAAACGTGACGCCCTCAGCGTCCATTTTCCGGAGCTGAGACAGCGACCAAACCTGAAAGCCCCCGCTATCGGTCAGGATGGGGCCGGTCCACCCCATGAATTTATGCAGGCCGCCCAGCCGTCGCATCCGTTCAGGGCCCGGGCGCAACATCAAGTGATAGGTGTTTCCGAGAATGATATCGGCGCCCGCCCCTTTGACTTGGTCATTATAGAGCGCCTTAACCGTCCCGACGGTGCCGACGGGCATGAAAGCCGGCGTGCGGATTGTGCCGCGCGGTGTCACGAGTTCACCGGTACGCGCGGCCCCGTCGGTTGCGTGAAGTCTAAAGGAGAAACTTGGCATTTGGGGGCGTGTACCGGGGAAAGCCCCCCGTGTGAAGCACGCCCCGCCAGTCGCCTAGTCTTGGGCGCGTTGACGCTTTGCAAAGCGGTGGTGCTGGGGTGACGGACCCGTCTCCCATTCGTGCAGCGCGATCAGTGGGGCAAGCTCGGTGGCGCGGACGGCATCATCGAGCAATTGCGCTGCGCAGCGGCGCTCTTCCCGACGCGCGGCAAAGGTGAGGACGTCCGGGGCGTCTATGCGGCAGGCTGCGCGCGCTGTCCTTTGAAAGGCTGCATAGATTTCCTCAGCGGGAGCGTCAGCGTCATAGGAAAAGTCGACCGGATAGGAGATGGTGGCGGGTTTTGCCGTCGCCGGCGCCGCCAGCAAGAGAACCGGCAGAAGAAGCGCGGCGGTAGACGAACCGAAAGTCATGGCGGTGATCCTTTTTCTGTCGCAGCGGAGGTCGCTGCAGAGCCAGAAAGACCCGCCTCGTCAGATGCGTCTTCGCAGTCCCGAAAATGCGCTGAACTTTTCAGTTTCGATCAGGAAAATTCGATTTTGATCGACCGCAGGCCGCAAATGCCATCGGTGAATGCGGCTTTGTTGTTCTTGCGCGTGGCCGTTGAGAGCTCAAGGCGCTGTCTGGAATCCTGGTGGCTCTTCCAGCGGCTTCCGCTCTCGCCGGAACGATGGCAGCGCCAGAAGTAACGAGGAAGCGACGAAGATCGACGAGTAGGTCCCGACAATCACACCCCAGATCAGGGCAAAGGACATGCCGCGCAAGACGGGGCCGCCGAGAACAAAGATTGCAAGCAATGCGAGGAGTGTCGTCGTCGACGTCAAAAGCGTACGAGACAGCGTGCCGTTCAGGGCGAGATCGATCAACTCGCGCATGGGCATCTTCTTGTACTTCCGCGACTCTTCACGCACCCGGTCGAAAACGACCACCGTATCGTTCATGGAATAGCCGATAATCGTCAGGAGTGCGGCGATGGTTGAGAGATTGAACTCAAGCTGTAGGCCCGCAAACACACCAATGGTCAGGATCACATCGTGGACCAGCGCGGCCACGGCGCCGAGGGAGAATTGCCACTCGAAGCGAAACCAGATGTAGACCATCATCAAAAGAAGCGCGACCGACAGCGCCGTGATGCCGGCACGGAATAGCTCGCCTGACACTTTCGGACCGACCGTTTCGCGGCTGCGCACCTCGAGGCCGGCAAAGGCCTCCTTCAGCGTATTCTCAACCAGGTCAGTGGCTTCCTGCTGGGCGAGCTCCGCATTTTCACCGTCTTCAACATCTTGCGTTGCAATCCGCACGACGATGACGGGTTCAGCTTCGATACCGGTCCCTACGGCGTCATTAATGACGACTTCGCCAAGATCGAGACCGCTGAGCGCGCCGCGTAC
>JBCAWP010000330.1:0-2431 GCA_038534535.1 Pseudomonadota bacterium | reverse complement strand
GTTCGCGTCGAAGAAACGCGCGCCGGCAAATATGAAGCGCGGGTATCGGTCGGGCCCCACAGCTTTTTGTCCGATGAGCCAGCGGCAGTTGGCGGGCGTAATGCGGGCCCGTCGCCGTACGACTTGCTGGCGGCAGGTTTGGGCGCCTGCACTGTGATGACGCTAAGGATGTATGCGGATCGCAAAGGTTGGCCCGTTGAGCGTGTGACAACGACCGTTACACACGCCAAGGATTATGCCGATGACTGTGATCACTGCGAAGATGGTCGGAAAGTCGATGTGTTTGAGCGGACCATTAAGATTGACGGCGATCTGGATGCAGACCAGCATGCGCGGATGATAGAAATCGCTGACAAGTGTCCTGTGCACCGGACATTGGAGGGCACCGCACACATTCGGACACACGTCGCCGCAGAATGACCTCAGTTCAGCCTCTTCCCTTAATGTATTTTAATGACCAAATACAGAGGCGTAGGCTTAAATAGAAACAAGGCGCTAGAGCTGCGCCCGAGACACAAGAGTAGGAACGGTTGGAATGAAAGTATTTGGCAGGTTTGGGCAGAGCTTTGCAGCGATGCTGGTGGGTGGCGTGGCTGTTGGTGCCTTAACCCTTGGACCTCAGCTTTCCCCGTCAGCTGATGCTAACCCCATTTCCATTGAGGCGCCCAGCGGCGCGCCCATAAGCTTTGCTGACCTGATCGAGCAAGTCAGCCCGGCGGTTGTCAGCGTGAATGTTCGAGGCGAGCAACAGCTCGATTCTAACGGATCACTCGACCAGTTCCTTGAACGGTTCCGCGGTATGCCGGATGTCGATGAGTTTCTCCGCCGCCGCCAAGAAGAGCTTGATGAGAATGGACCGCCAACGCGTGAGACGCGTGGACAGGGCTCAGGCTTCTTCATTTCTCAAGATGGATTTGTGGTGACAAACAATCACGTCATTGCCGGCGCTACAGAAATCCAGGTCGTCATGAATGATGGTACTGAGATTGATGCCGAACTCGTGGGGACGGATCCGGAGACCGATTTGGCGGTCATTAAGGTCCAGTCCGATCGAGATTTCCAGTATGTTCAATTTGATGCCGCCGCGGATCTTCGCGTCGGCGATTGGGTTGTCGCCGTTGGTAACCCTTTCGGCCTCGGGGGCACCGCAACCGCGGGCATCGTCTCGGCATTGCAGCGCGATATTGGCGGTAACCGTAACCCATACACCGACTTCTTGCAGATTGATGCATCGATCAATCGTGGCAACTCTGGTGGGCCGACCTTCAATCTTGAAGGCGAAGTGATTGGCGTGAACACCTTGATCCTCTCGCCAACGGGCGGCTCTGTTGGGATTGGCTTGGCGGTTCCCGCAGAGCTAGCGATCCAAGTGACAAATGCTCTGATGCGCGACGGGCGGGTCTCGCGCGGCTGGCTGGGTGTGTCCATTCAGGACTTCACACCAGAATTTGCGGAAAGCCTTGACCTTGATGACGTCCAGGGCGGCCTTGTCGCTGACGTCGTGCGCGGCGGCCCGGCCGAATCAGCCGGGATTGAGCGCGGCGATGTCATCCTCGAGATCAATGGCCAGAAAGTATATGACGCCACCAGCGTGACACGCCGCGTAGGCGGGCTCATCGCGGGCTCTGAAAACCGTTTCGTTGTGTTGAGAGACGGCGCGCGGGAAATCGTGAATGTAAAGGTTGGCGAACGCCCATCTGACCCCTTCGCTACGGATACCAGCTCAGATGGCGGCGACCAGAGCAGTTTGCGTGAGGGCGACGAGGCAACACTGCTCGGGGTGAGTCTGAAGCCAATCGACGATGAGACCCGGTCTGCCCTCGGCCTTGGCGATGACGAATCCGGACTGATTGTTACCCAAATTGCGCGCGATAGTGCCTTCCGGGAGGTTGCGATTGGCGAAGGCGATGTCATCCTCGAGGTGAACGGTCGCGCCGTGCAATCTGTCAGGGACTTCCGGAACGCCGTACAGGCGGCACGCCGGAGCGGCAAAGAGCGCGTCCTTGTTGCCGTTTCAAGCGGTGGACGGACTGGATTTGTTACAGTGGAGATCACTGAAGACGAGTAGGGGCCAGCTAGCGGGGGCGGCAGGCGAGGAGTGCCGACACGATGCGGGTATTAATCATCGAAGACGATAAGGATATGGCATCCTTCGTCGAACGGGTTTTGAAAGAGTCAGGACACGTCGTTGACGTGGCCAATCGCGGCGATGCCGGGCTGATGATGGCTCGGGCGAGCGACTTTGACGCCCTGGTCGTCGACCGGATGTTGCCGGAGAAAGATGGCATTACGCTCGTTCGTGAGTTTCGCGAAGGCGGTGGTCAGGCGCCTGTCCTATTTCTGTCCGCGCTCGGCGAGGTTGAACACCGGGTCGAGGGCCTGAAAGTTGGCGGCGATGATTATCTGTCGAAGCCATTTGCGCCGAGCGAAC
>JBCAWP010000329.1:0-2441 GCA_038534535.1 Pseudomonadota bacterium | reverse complement strand
CCTTAATGGCGGTGAAGGCGTAAACCGAGCCCCAATAGCCGCCCGCGCGATCATGATCGAGGATCAGCATCCGACTGGCTCCTCCAGATTCGCGGCGCGTTTGGCGGCGATGGCGAGTTTGCGCTCCTGCTTGGCGCGGAACGCGTCGTGACGCTCGGGGACCGTTTCCCAAATGCCAGCGGCATGGTCGGTTCCGACCCCGTCGAAGAAGGCCGACATCTCATCGAACCGCGCTTGGTTGGCGAGGGCCGCATTGATGACCGTGGCGAGGCTGCCGGCGCCGGCGGGCCCCATAAGGGGACGGGCGGAGATCAGATTTGTGAAGTAAAGCGCTGGCGTGTTCGCTTCTTTGGCTTTTTGGACCACCGGTGTCGTGCCAATCGCAAGATCCGGCTCGAAGGCTTTGAACGCGGCGAGGTCGTCTTCGAGAGAGGCGCGGAAGCGGACCTCGACGCCGCGCGCCGTGAGCCAATCGAGATCAGCCGCAGACCAAGCCGTTTTCGGACACGCCGTGCCGACATAAGGGACATCTGCGCCGCTTTCGATCAGCAGGCGCGCCACGAGTAGCTCTGAGCCTTCATAGCCCGAAAGCGTGATCCGCCCCTCAATCGGCCGGTTCGACAAGGCATCCTTGATCGCCGGCAGGACCGCGTTTTGAGCGGCTGCGACGGCGCTTTCGGCAACGCCGCAGTTCTCACCAATCGCGCGCAGCCAATCAGCCGTGCCGTCAACGCCAACGGGCGCCGAGCCAATGATGGGGCGGCCCGCAGCCTGCAATTCGCGGATGGCCGACGTGTAAAATGGGTGGATCGCCGCGGCGCCAGCGCAATCCAGCGCCATGTACAGTTCTGGCGCCATTCGCGGGTCGGGATGGTGGCGCCAGCGGCAAGGCCCATCGGGGCCAGCATCTGGCTGATCCCGATCGGATCCGCCGGAAACATCTCGCCAATCAGTGTGATTTTGGGTTTGTCGCCCATATCGGTTTTGGCACGCGCGACCGCGCCGGCGGCTGCTTCTTTCCGAGCATAGGCGAGCATGGCGCCGGCGAGGACATCTTTTGCTTCGGCGTGGGTTGGGACGCCAAATCCTGGAACGTCGATACCGACGATGCGGACGCCGTTGATCTCCTCCGGCAGGAGGCGCAGCGGCACACCTGATGCTGTGGGCACACATAAATTCGTGACGATGATCGCGTCATACTTGGCAGGATCTGCCAGCGTCTCGACCGCCTCTTTGATATCCTCAAAGAGTTTGCCCGTTACAAGGGTTTCGGAATTGAACGGTACATAGCCGACGCTGCGTTTAGCGCCGTAAAAGTGTGACGTGAAGGTTAGTCCGTAAACGCAGCAAGCCGACCCGGAGAGAATGGTGGCTGTTCGCTTCATCCGTAAACCGACACGCAAACTGCCAAAGGCAGGGCACATGCTTTGGGGCTGGTCATGGGGCCCCTTTGGATAGTCTTTTGCGAATTGCTCAAGGAGTGTCGTTTTGCCGGCCTTGGCTGCGGCAGCCCGCATTTCATCCGCACCCGCATGACAGCCCGGCGCGGCTTGCGCCGGCAGGCTGCTGTCTGAAGAGGAGGCGGGCTGGTCCGTCATCGTCCGACTAGATCTCCTCGTAAATTACTTCGAGTGATGGCTTCTCAACCGCGTTGACGCCGTGCATGTCGGCTGTCGTCGCCGGCACAAGTTCGAAATCCGCTCCCGTTTCTTCTGCAGAAAACAGATTCAAGAGGCCGTCCTGGCTGAGCGGTGTTGGGCGAACAGGCGGGGCATCGGCGACGTTCTGAGCGAGCATGTCAAACAGGTCCGCCCACGGAGAACCCGGCTTGCCCACGATCTGGTAGTTTGCGCTCTTGCGCCGGATATCTTCATCGGCTGGGATCGCAGAGAGCACCGGGATGCCAGCCGCCTCGGCAAAGGCGCTCGCCTCGCCTGTACCGTCATCCTTATTGATAACCATACCGGCGACGCCGACATTGCCGCCGAGCTTGCGGAAATATTCCACCGCCGAGCAGACATTGTTTGCAACGTACAGTGATTGAAGATCGTTCGAGCCGACGACAATGACTTTCTGGCACATATCGCGGGCAATCGGCAGGCCGAAGCCGCCGCACACCACGTCCCCAAGAAAGTCTAGGAGGACATAGTCAAAGTCCCATTCATGGAAGCCGAGTTTCTCTAGGAGTTCAAAGCCGTGGATAATGCCGCGGCCGCCGCACCCCCGGCCAACCTCTGGCCCGCCAAGTTCCATGGCGTAGACGCCATCGCGCTTAAAACAGACATCGCCAATTTCGACAGTTTCGCCCGCTTCTTTTTTGCGCGAGGAGGTCTCGATGATGGTGGGGCATGCGCGCCCGCCAAACAGGAGGGATGTGGTGTCGCTTTTGGGGTCGCACCCAATCAGAAGGACCTTTTTGCCCAACTGCGCCATCATATAGC
>JBCAWP010000328.1:0-2447 GCA_038534535.1 Pseudomonadota bacterium | reverse complement strand
CCGCCAATCTCTCAACCATGCTCCACCGCTCCATTGAGTACCCCCGCACCACCGCGACCTTGCGGGCGATCTTCCGCGATCCGGCCCACTTCGCCGTGCACGAAGCCTTACCAATGCACCAGGACTTTTCCGATGAGGGCGCAGCAAACCATGTGCGTCTCTGCGCCGCCCATGGGGCCCCGGGCGTCGAGCTTTTCGTTTATGGCCGCGACAGCGCGGTGAGCGTTTCGAAGTTTCCAGCGCGCCAAACCTTGCTGGCGAGCCAGTGCGTTGCCGGCAGCCATGGGCTCGATCACCGCCGGAGCGTATTTGCTCGCCAGTCGACTGCGGCGATCGATGCCGGCGCCTTCCATAACGATGTCGTCTGTGTCGGCACACTTGAGACCTTGTTTTTCCACGAACACGCTTTCGAGGACACCGAGAAAACCCTGGCTGATCTTGCGGCCGCCGCCTCCGGCTTGTTCGACCTCAAGCCCGTTATGGTGCCGGAAAGCGAGGTGCCGATAGGGGATGCGATCAAGTCATACCTCTTCAATTCCCAATTGCTTCAGATGCCGGGCGAGGACCGCCTCGTCCTTGTCGCGCCCACAGAGACCGAGGAGATGCCGTCCACCCGCGCTTATTGCGAACGGCTCGTCGCCGGTAATGGCCCGATTGGCCGGGTCGACTATGTGGATGTGCGCCAATCCATGAAGAATGGCGGGGGCCCCGCCTGTTTACGCTTGCGGGTCGTCATGACGGCTGAGGAACGGGCCGCCGCCCACGCCGGCGTCTTCCTGGATGAGGCAAAGATCGATGCGCTACAGGAGGTTGTTCGCCGGACCTATCGCGAAACCGTCGCCCCTCTAGACCTGGCAAATCAGGCCTTTGCCGAGGAGTGCGACGCCGCGCGGACAGCTTTGCTGGACGTTTTAGACCTAAACGCTCTCTAGGGTCAGCGCAGAAATACCTCCATGGTCTTCTCGCCAGATGGTGATTGGCTCTACTTCATCTCCAACCGCCCATTGCCGGGATATTCCCTGAGCGCTCTGATCAATGGGCCGGGCCAAGAGCTTTACCCGATGCTGGTCGCCGATGGGAGCTTATGCTTTTCCGCCGCACGCGAAGATTCCATGGGCGAGCGCGACAGCTATCGTGCCGCATATGTTGATGGCGCGTTCACCGAGCCCCGGACTTTTCGGTCATTGCGGCCGGTAAAATAAACTCCCGCATGAAACGGTCGCGGAATGCATTACGCGTTCGCCCGTCGCTATAATTGCCCCCATTGATCTGAACGACGAGGTCAAGCGCCGGGACGACGAATAGAAGCTGCCCGCCATTCCCGCTGGCATAATAGGTCTCAATGTTTTGACCGCTGACCTCGAAGGTCCGCCGCCACCAGGCAAAACCATAATCATCTGGCGCGTTCAGCGAGGCTTGGGCGGCAAAAGAAGCTTCAACCCAATCTTCAGCGACTAATCGCTGCCCCTTCCAAACCCCGCCATCGAGATAGACCTGACCAAGCTTCAGAAAGTCGCGCGGGCGCAGGCGAATGCCGCCGCCCAAATAGCCCTCATGGGTCGGCGACAAATTCATGTGGTAATGCGTGATCCCCAACGGAACAGCGAAGGTCTCGTGGAAGAAACGTGGCAGACTCATGCCGCTTGCTTCCTGCACCACGCCGCCGATGAGATTAATCCCGCCGCTGCAATAGATGTCTGTCTCGCCCGGCTCTCCCACCATCGCAAGATCGAGTATATAGCGATACCAGTCAGTCTGTTCGGTCTGGCTTTGCATCACATCTTCATTGCCCGGCGTGTCATAATCTTCGTCATTGCAATCGAAGCCTTGAGACATCGTCACGAGATGGCGAAGCGTTAGCCTCTCTTTGCGCGGATCTGGATTGGCGAAGCGATCGACGCCGCCAAAGTAGGGATAGACTGGTGCGTCGACGCTGGAGATGAAGCCCTGTTCAATGGCGATCCCTAACAGGACCGACCCGATCGTTTTCCCAGCCGAGCGGGAATCGTGTGGCATGTCCTTGTGAAAGCCATGGAAATACTCTTCGACCACAAGCTGACCTTGATGGGCGATCAGCACACTGTGAATATAGGGCTGGCGCAGCGCCGTCGGCTCGAAAGTGGCAATCTCGCCTATGAGTTTGGTTAGCAAGCCCTCATCTAATCCGGTCTCAGCCGGCGTGCGTGTTGGCCAGCCATCGCCGTCTTCAGCCGGGCGTACGAGACCCGTTGGCGCGTCGGCTGATCGACGCGGATAGAAACCGGGCGCCGTCTCGCGGCTCCCGCGCGTAAAATCCAGCATGTCGCCCGATCGCGAGAAGACAAGGCGAAAGCGCGCGCCCGGCTCAACACTGTGACCCGTGGCAATCTGGTCACCATTAGGATCGGTAAAGTGGATCTCGTCTCCCGAAACACGGGCTGAGTCGATGCGAAAGAAGACGCCAAGAT